>JAQYWN010000037.1 GCA_029379265.1 Rhizonema sp. NSF051 | reverse complement strand
TATCATGGGTTTCTCAGACAATATTATCCGGTAATCGACGATTAACACCTACTAGTCCGATCTTAAAGAGATCCCTGCTTACAATAGCGTAGGTGCTTTGATGGTACATAGCCAAAGTATGGAGCTGTAATTGGCACCCAACCATTTTTTCCCCGCTTCTCAATGAGAACATTTCGGCGATTGGAAACAAATCCAACACGGGCGGCATTTATCGAAGGCGATCGCCGCACAACAAGCCCCGCCTTGGTGACAACCTGACGGCAGAAGTTTTGTTCCGAGGGAGTTCCCTCTGCGTGGCATGAACCTAGATAATCAGTTTGTGAGATGTAGCCTTGCGTAGGAGATGAAATTCCTACCCAGCCATTTTTACCACTGTTTCGGATTGTGACTTGTTGTCCATAATCTAAAAGAGTCACCACAGAACTGTTAAGTGTAGGTTTTCGCATAACGTAAAGGCCATTTCTTGCCAACACCTGACGACAGCTTCCTGAGTATTTCGCCAGTTGATATTCACCCTGTTTTTTCTGCAATGTCCTTTCTACAGAAGAAGATTGAATTCTTTGAAGATTCTCTGTATTAACAGCGAAACTCTGAGTTGTAAAAATTGTTGCTGTCAACACGATCACTGTCGTTAAGGTAGGATTTTTCCACTGCAAACCACTTTTTTTCATGATACTCTTTACTATAAAGCATAATTGTGCTATGTGTTTCTGCTAATCTAAAAGGATGCTGTCAATTCAAACTCAACTCTTGCGACTTTCACAAGGACAACTGAACGTCCTAGAACGTTGTCCCCGTCAGTTCCAACATACCTATTTAGAACAACTTCATTCTCCCTTAGATCCAGAACATGAGGAACGGCAGGCTTTGGGAAGTCGCTTTCACTTGCTGATGCAACAGAGGGAAATGCGTTTGCCAATTGATACATTTCTGCAAGCAGATCCCATACTGCAAAGCTGGATGAGCGCTTTTGCTTGTGCAGCACCAGAAATTTTAACGACAACTCTCAAAAGCGATTTTCGTGAAAGCGAACACTACCGCACCCTACAAGTTCAAGACTATTTACTCACAGTTATCTACGATTTACTGATTGCAGATAACCAACAAGCACAAATTTTTGATTGGAAAACTTATCCTAAACTACCAAATAAACGCAAATTAGAACAGAACTGGCAAACACGTCTTTATCTGTATGTATTGGCTGAAACCAGCAATTATTTACCAGAAAGTATTTCGATGATTTACTGGTTTGTTCAATCTGAAGGCAAACCGCAAAATATTAAGTTTAGTTACAATAGGCAGCAGCATGAGCAAACTGCAAAGCGACTGAACCGATTGTTAAACAAGTTAACTAATTGGCTGAAAAGTTACTATCAAGGAGAAGAATTTCCGCAAGTTCCAGAAGGTAACAAAGCTTGTGACCATTGTCAGTATACAACGAGGTGCAATCGCACGGAAAGCGACTCTGAATCCATGTCTGTGGCAAATCCAGGCTATGGAGTGGACACGACTCTACTAAATCTCGCTAGCATTCAGGAAGTATCCTTATGATTGGAGTCAGAAGATAGAAGACAGATACTCTCTAAGTGAGTGATTATTAGGAAAAAACAGCTAGAAAAGCCATAATCTTCTCCTGACTTCTTACTTTTTATACATAAGGATCTAACAAACTCTCAATTATCTTTTATGCACTTTAATGAAAATAATGCAGTTTATGTCCGGGAATTAGGAATTGATGACATTGCTCCTGTTTACCACTTGGGTGAGGATTTATTTACCAGTGATCTATATCCTTACTTATACAGAACTTGGGATGAGTGGGAGGTGATTGGACTTTACAATACAGATCCAGAATACTGCCTCGTTGCGGAAATAGATGGACAGTTAGCCGGATTTATTTTGGGAACCATCATTACCAAAGCTTCCTGGACTTACGGATACATTCTCTGGTTAGGAGTTGATCCTAGGTTTCAGCGTCAGCGAGTGGGAGATAAACTAGTTGATAAGGTCATTGCTCACATGATCGAAGATGGAGCGCGGTTCATGCTAGTAGATACAGATCCCACTAACGTCCCGGCGGTGAAATTTTTCACTCGCAAAGGATTTGGAAATATTCACCAGCATGTCTTTTTGTCAATGAATTTAAGTAAGCACGAACATTATGGCAGGCTGATCGATTACGAACATCAAAAAGCTGAAAGGGCAGGTTACAGGCGATCGCGTCCTGCTGCCATACGTAATAATCGCAAGTCCGATGGAATTGTGAATGAAGTCGCCCTGAATACCTTGGTGAGCGATACTTAAGGCAATGGCTGCCATCCGTATCACACCAACGAGGAGTAAGCTTAAGTATAAGTTTTGTTTATGATCAGATGTAGAAACTCTTCAAAGGGGAGTGTTTCTACATCTCATGAGATATAACACTCAGAACTTTGGATATGTCAGAACAACAGTGGATTCTTACAGCAACAGAACAACCGCCTGAGTGGTTCGTCCAAGCGGTGAAAAAGTATGTACCCCTATCAGGTGGACATTTTGCAGCACAGTTGTTGTGGCAAAGAGGAATACAACAATATGCACAAATAGAAGCTTTTGTCAACCCTATCACTTATCAATCTGCGAGTCCGTTTGAATTTGGGGAAGAAATGCTTTTAGCAGTGAAACGGTTACAACTTTCACGCGATACAGGGGAAAAAATCGCTATTTGGGGAGACTTTGATGCCGATGGCATCACCTCTACTGCTGTGCTGTGGGATGGATTAGGACAGTTTTTCGACCAAAACGAACAGTTAAATTATTACATTCCTAACCGCTTAACAGAATCTCATGGTCTCAACCGTGCAGGCATTGAGCGCCTCGCACAACAAGGATTTCAGCTAATTGTAACTTGCGACACGGGTAGTACTAATATCAGTGAAATTAGTTATGCTCAGCAACTGGGCATAGATATTATAGTCACAGACCACCACACGCTCCCTCCAGAACGTCCAGCAGTAACAGCAATTATCAATCCTCGATATTTACCAACGACACATCCATTGTTTCATCTTTCTGGAGTTGCGGTAGCTTACAAGTTAGTCGAGGCTTTTTATCAAACTTTGCCAAATGTCCCTCAACAACCATTAGAAGATTTATTAGATTTAGTCGCGGTTGGGCTAATTGCTGACTTAGTACAGCTAAGTGGAGATTGTCGCTATTTAGCGCAGTTGGGAATTCAACGACTGCAAGAAGATTTTAAACAGGCCACAGCAGCGCGGCGACGACCAGGGGTAGGAAGGTTATTGGAACTATGTCAGAAAAGTGGCGATCGCCCCACAGATATTTCTTTCGGTCTTGGCCCTCGAATTAATGCCGTCAGTCGCATCCAAGGTGATGCCAGCTTGTGCGTGGAATTACTTACTAGCCGCGACCATAAATTAGTCAACCAACTAGCAGAAGTCACAGAACTTGCAAATACCCGTCGCAAGTCCTTACAAAAAGATGTTGCCCAGCAAGTCTCCCAAAAACTCACTCAACTCGATTTATCAACCACAAGCGTCATCGTCCTTGAAGATCCTCAATGGCCGGTAGGCGTTTTGGGCTTAGTGGCTGGGCAAGTCGCACAAGAAACAGGCCGTCCAACAATTTTATTAAGTACAGAAGGAGTAGGAAGTGGGGGACAAGGGGACAAGGAAGATTCTCCCTTTCTTGCCCGTGGTTCCGCTCGTTCAGTCAACTCGGTCGATTTATACCAATTGATGAAAGAGCAAGCCCATCTGTTGCATCGATTTGGTGGACATCCGTTTGCCGCAGGGTTAAGTCTGCCAGTAGAGAATCTTCCTTTATTTACAGAGGCGATTAATCAACAGTTACGACAATCTTTAAGAGGTGCAAACTTAAAACCAACGGTGCAAGCCGACTTGACGGTAACAGTAGCCGATTTGGGCAAAGAGCTATTTTTAGAACTTAAACTGCTAGAACCATGTGGGATGGGAAACCCTGTTCCTAAACTGTTGATTCAAAACTGCTGGTTTCAAAATGCTTGGCATCGCAATCAGCAAGATTCACAAGGGAAAAAGGTACAATACATTAAAGCAGAGTTTGACATTCTCGATGACTCCAGCCGCAGCCCTTTTCCCGGTGTATGGTGGGGACACTATAAAGATGATTTGCCAGCTTCGAGATGTGATTGTATAGCAGAACTTGATTATAACACTTTCAAAAAACGCTACGAAATCCGACTGATAGCAGTGCGTCCCTGTGTAGCAGCACTCAGCAACGCTCATAGCCTCAACGGGGAATCTCACCGCACGGCGCATTCAGCACTCATTTTAGATTGGCGTGATCTCCCAAATGAAAAACACTTAGAACTCAGCAACGCTCCTCGCCTCAATGGGAACCAAACCCAGGCGCAGGCTCCTCAGGACTCAGCACTTTTGCTCAAAGAGTGTCCGACTAGTTGGGAAGATTTACGTGCTTGGATGAGGCGATCGCTTCACAATCGACAACCTTTGGCAATAGCTTGGTCTAAACCAAACCAAGAATCACCAGAGCAAATCTGGCTGACTTTAGTAGGAATTGCCAAATATCTAAGTCGTACAAATCAACCTGTAACCCGCATTCAAATTTTAGAAAAACTTGGGATCAAAGATCAAACTTTACACTTAGGATTCAAAGCCCTAAAGTTGTTAGGATTGAGTGTGAAAACACAAGAGCGTTATTTGCTATTCACCCAGAATTCAAGCGGTGAACAAACACGACAAGAAACTGCGATCGCACAATTTTTAGCTGCTATCCGCGAAGAACAATTTCAGAGAGAGTATTTTGCTGAAGTCCCGCTATCAACTATTCAAGCAGTTGCCGTACAAGCTGCTTTCAATCCCCATTAACTTATATCCCATAGTGAGGCTGTATCACGATCATTAAGCTTGTGGTGAATGGATTTACCGCTACAACATTGCTGCTACAACTTCATCTGTAGACAGAACGGCGTTGGCAACATAGCCAAAGTTGATCAGTGCTGCCTTATAGCCATCACCGAGATCTGGATGGCGCGGGGCAGCCGTTGCATCCTTAACGACAACGACCTCAAATCCCTGCTCGATCAGATCACGCAGGTGAGCTTCAACACAGAGATTTGCCAACATTCCGAGCAAAATAACTTTGCTCAGGTTGCGTTTACGCAGTTGCAAAACGAGATCATTGCTTTGCGGTCCATAGACTTTATGGGGGCTGACTATGATCGTTTTGCCATCCTCAATAAAAGGCTTGTAGCGATCAAGCCAGTCGGCACCCGATCCTAAAAAACCATCTAAGCTTAAAGGTCCACTGCGAACAAACTCCTTTACCCCAAGCATCATCTGCTCCAGAGTTCCAGCAAATTTCCAGTTGTAGTCCGTGAGATAGTAATAGTGGGGAGAGATGAACACCTCAAAGTTCCCCTGCTTCGCGGCTTTGAAAACTCGCTCAATGTTCTCGACGGTCTTATTGTCCTTGACACTGTCACCAACCAAATCCCAGGAAACCCCTTTTTCACTTAAAACGTCATTTTGTGGATCGATAACGACCACTGCAGTGTTACTTTTGTTGATGTTCATGTCTTTCCTAATGTGTTCATTTTCATGTTTATGTTTTTCTCTGTTCTGGCATTCCCAAATCCCTCGCCCATTTTGGGAGAGAGATTTAGGGTGAGGGTGAAAGTGGTTACAGCAGTTGCCATGCAAAATTGGTGCGGAAAGCATCTGGCTCAAAGATCATCACCTTGATACCGAGTGGATTCGGTTAAAGAAGCGATCGTATCCTATTGCAGATGTTTCTTCAATTCAGCAGCAGCTTGAACAAACAGAGAACGGGTTTCTGGCAACTCGGATAAACCATTGAGTAGTCCGAAGTCATGAATCATGCCGTTGTACTGCACAGTTGTCACCTCGACCCCAGCTTCATCGAGCTTGCGTCCATAGGCTGTGCCCTCGTCATGCAAGATATCGCTCTCTGCAACCACAATTAATGCTGGAGGCAAGCCTTTCAGTTGCTCAACCGTAGCCTGTAGGGGAGAAGCATAGATGTCTTTGCGCTTTTCTGGGTCAGCGATGTACATGTCATACATCCACTTCATCGTTGGTACAGTTAGAAAACGCTTATCGCCAAATTGATGATAAGAATTCGTGTCAAAATCAGCATCTACAATGGGCCACATCAGGATTTGCAGCTTGATGTGCGGACCTCCTTTTTCTTTTGCCATCAACGTGGTTACTGTTGTCATGTTGCCGCCGACACTGTTGCCAACAACTGCCAGATTCAAGCCATCCACCCCAATCTCCTCTCCATGCTCAGCAACCCATTTAGTCGCAGCATAAATCTCATTGATCGCTTGTGGGTACTGAGCATCTGGCGTGCGAGTGTAGTTGACAAAAACACCTGCAAACCCTGAAAGCACAACCAGATCACGAACCATGCGCTTATGTGTTGGGTAATCACCCAGCACCCAACCACCACCATGAATAAAGATGAAAACAGGCAATGTGCCTTTGACCCCTTCAGGTCGTACAATATTGAGCGTAATTGAATAACCGTCAGCAGTAATCGTCTTTTCAGACTCTTCAATGCCTGAAAGATCTACTGGAACGGAAGCCTGTGCATCCACAAGAACTTGACGTGCTTCGAGTGGAGTGAGTTTCTCCAGCGCCACACCCCCTGAATTCAGCACTTTCAAAAATTCCTTCGTTCCTTTGGAAAGACGTGGATCATCCGCAACTTCCAGAATTTTTGCTGCTTGCGAGTTTGCTTGAGAAACCATGACATTCTCCTTTAATGAGTCGTAAACAATCTATTGAGATGGCACTGTTAAGTTACTTGATTTAACAGTGCTGCTTGATAAGCAGTGATTGTAGAATGACAATTACTCTTTATCGACATCGTTTCCCAGCCAAAACTATTTGTTACTAGAGCCCAAACCAGGTTAATTCGGATAATCCATCATTTCCACTGATCAGGCGAGAACAGATTGCAGTCGTGATGTGAGAAATTGATCGATATAGTTTGCGATCGCATCCCCATCCTCTTCTAGGGCAAAATGTCCGGTATCGAGTAGATGGAACTCAACGTCTTTCAAGTCACGCTGGTAGGGATAAGCACCGTCAGCAGCAAAGATGTAGTCGTTCTTGCCCCAAACAATCAGGGTAGGGGGTTGATACTGGCGAAAATACTCTTGCCATTCGGGATAGAGTGGTGGATTGGTACCATAGCTAACTACTGCTGCACTTCGGTTGCCAGATGTTTGGCAATTGAAGCACCAATTCCTTTAAATGCCCCCGTCACAATTGCGGTTTTTCCGTCTAGTTTTTTCATGATGATTTCTTAGGATCGGGCAGCGTGAACTTTACAGTTTCACTGGTGATTACTTTGTGCATGGGGTCAGCTAGTTCGATCAGCACCTTGTGCGCGCCAGGTTCCAGTCCAACTAGGATGACCGTTTCCCCACTGGAATCGACAAAGTGCCACGGCAAATCGTCAACGGTGATGTGGATATGACCGATGCGCGGCGATACTTCGACGGCACCTTTGCCAAACACTGGCAACACACGCAAATTCTCCGTCCGGTACTGGATAAAGACGCGGCCCTGGGCCAGTGGTTCGGGAAGCGGTGGATCGACAATCAGCTTGGGTGGTGCTTCATTTTTGATCGCAATCAACGGTGATGGTCCGATAATGTCCCTAGCGCTCGGTGTGTGGGTGTTCATAGCAGGTAAGTACCTGAGAGTAGTTTATATAACGATCCATTTGAAGGTGAAGCGGCGCAGAGTCAAATCAGCGACCAAGCCTTGCGCTGATCAGGCAGGGATGGATTGCAGTCGTGATGTGAGAAATTGCTCGATATAGTCTGTGATCGCATCCCCATCCTCTTCCAGGGCAAAATGTCCGGTATCGAGTAAATGGAACTCAACGTCTTTCAAGTCACGCTGATAGGGATAAGCACCGTCAGCAGGAAAGATGTAGTCGTTCTTGCCCCAAACAATCAGGGTAGGGGGTTGATACTGGCGAAAATACTCCTGCCATTGGGGATAGAGCGGTGGATTCGTACCATAGCTATACAGCAGTGCCAGTTGAATCTCACCGTTGCCAGGGCGATCAAGGAAATGTTGATCG
This sequence comes from Rhizonema sp. NSF051, assembly GCA_029379265.1. Taxonomy (GTDB): domain Bacteria; phylum Cyanobacteriota; class Cyanobacteriia; order Cyanobacteriales; family Nostocaceae; genus Rhizonema. Next base: position 11,069 of record JAQYWN010000037.1, on the reverse strand, counting down.
ATAGTCCAGGTATCGGGGCTGATCGCTTCTAGATTGCGAACACCATTGGTATATTGCCACTTTGTCGCTTCCAGGGTGACAAGATATTTGAGCTTTTCAGCATTCTCAGGCGATCGCTCTTGCCAGTAAGCTTTGATAGGCTCCCAAAATTCACGCAGCCCTTCCTCGTAGGCATTACCATTTTGAACAATCAGAGTTTGCACGTTCTCTGGATATTTAGCTGCAATTCGATAGCCAATGGGTGCACCATAATCCATTACATAGAGGCTGTACTTTTTGAGATTGATCGCAGCAATGAATTTCTCTACAATCTCAGCCAAGTGATCAAACGTGTAGTCAAATTCATTTACTGTGGGCATCGAACTATTACCATAACCAGGATAATCAGGAGCAACGAGATGGAATTTATCAGCAAGGGCAGGTATGAGATTGCGGAACATATGAGAGGAAGTTGGGAAGCCGTGCAATAGCAGAATCGTCGGATTATCACGAGAACCAGCTTCACGGTAGAAGATGTCTAAACCATCGATTGAAACGGTGCGATATGTAGTCATGGGATTGCTCTTTATAAGTGTAGAAAAGTGATATGATGGCGTTTGACGACAGGTTGATTTATCACACATCCGCTTCTAAGCGATCAATGGTTTCGGTTACTGAATATGGGCTGGGCTGACTGATGATGCCGTTATTTGCATTCATAACACCGAACTCCTCAACGGTTTTGATGGTGGGTACTTCACGGCACTTCAAATCTGTGCCATACCGCCATCGACAAACAACTCAATGCCGTTCACAAAGCTGCTGTCGGCTGAAGCGAGAAAGACAACGGCTTTGGCAATCTCATCGGGTTTGCCGACTCTTCCAAGTGGGATGGCGCTGACTTGGCTGTCCACAAATTCTTGCAACTGCTGGTCATTCAGTCCCAAATGATCGTAACCAGGAGTCGGAACCACACCAGGACTAATGGCATTCACTCGAATCTTGCGTTCTTTGAGGTCGAGTATCCAATTCCGAGCAAATGATCTCACGGCTGCTTTGGTGGCGCTGTAAACACTGAAAGCTGGCGTACCTTTTATAGAAGTAATCGAAGCATTCAGGATAATGGAAGCGCCCTCTGGCAAAAGTGGCAGTGCCTTTTGTACGGTGAACAGCAAACCTTTGACGTTTATGTTGAATGTTTTGTCAAAGTGTTCCTCAGTGATTGCTCCAAGTGGGGCAATTTGTCCACCGCCAGCATTAGCGAAGATGATATCGAGGTGTCCTTGCTCTTGCTTAATAATGGCAAACAGACGATCAAGGTCTGCCAGATTAGAAACATCGCTCTGCACAGCCGTAACATTTTTACCAATGGCTTCTACAGCAGCATCCAGTTCGACTTGGCGACGACCTGTGATATAAACATAGGCACCTTCAGCAACAAACTGTTTGGCTGTGGCAAGACCGATACCGCTGTTGCCACCCGTGATAAGCGCGATTTTTCCTTCCAGTTTTTTCATTATGCTAATCCTTTGATTATTGGGTTTAAAGCGGTCAGTTGCTAATGGAGAGCGGAGTCAGGAGAAAGAAGGGTCAGCCCGTATTGGGGAGCTAGGGTGATGGTATACTTGAATAAGTGAACACTAACTAATCTCTAGGGGAGATCTCCAGGTACACCCAGAATTTCGTCGCCAATTTCAGTAGAGACACGCATGAACAGTGCCAGGTCAGCTTCCTCAATCTCGTTTAGCGTCCCTGTTGCTTCAATGAGGTGAGCAAAGGCACTGGGCGAAGCAACAACTAACCCGCGAGCTGGTTGATCGCTGAGTGCAGCAACAACATGCGTTGTACCCATCGGTATCAGGAAGCTTTCACCCGCCTTTAGCACCACCTTGTTTTCCTCTGCCCAGACAGTGAACTCTCCTTCCAACACATAAAGTTGTTCGGAATAGCGTGTATGGCGATGGGGTGGAGTCTGCGTACCAGGAGGGAAATAGCCTTCAATCAAGTCGTATTTACCGTCTGTCGTGGTGCGATCAGCAAGGATGGTGAGGCGAGAACCAAAAAGCCAGAACGATTGTGTCATGGAATAGATCCTGCTAATAAATGAATTGTGTATTCTTACTAGATTACTGAAATCTTTGGTTCTTGTTGTCCGTATAGAAGTTATGAAATACTCCCCGCTGAAATACTTGTTAGGATAAGCACCGAAAACCTCAATCATTTGCAGCAACAATGGCTGCCTTTATCTGCTCAACAGTCCAGCGATCAAGATAGCGAATTCCATTAATAAACAAAGCGGGCGCAGCCTTTACTCCACTTTGCAGTCCACTTTCAATGTCCGCATTGATACGATCAACATACACTCTCTTGGATAAGTCCTGCAAAAATTGAGAAATATCAAGTCCTAAACGATTGGCGTACTCTACTAGATAGCCATTCTCCAACTCCTGTTGATGGATAAACAGCATCTCGTGCATTTGCCAAAACTGCCCTTGAGCCGCTGCTGCTTCCGCTGCTTCCGCAGCCCGTTGAGCATGTGGATGAATCTGTACCTGAGGAAAATGACGGAAGATAAAACCTAAATTGTTTTCTCCAAACGAAACGTTCAATTGCTGTTGAGCAACTTTAATCAATCGATAGACATTGGCACTTTTAAAACATTCATAATCTCCATACATGACGAAGACTACAGCAGTATTCAGTGCACCTTGAATATGATCCTGGGTTGAAGGCGGAACGAATAAAGAACGATGATCACGGTCGTAAGTCATGTTTCGGTTTGTATAAGCAAACTTAAGCCTCACAACCCAACTGCACCAACATTGTTATGGATTCAATATAGACAATTATCCCTCTGTTGTCGTCCACTCTGGGTTGACATTTTTGTACAATCTAGTGATGGATGAACCTGCCCATCTTGCAGTGGAAAATAGTCTCCAACTAAAGTTGGATTGGTTCATTGTAATTCTCACTCTCTATTGATAGTGACAATAATTTCTGTTCCTTGACCTGGTTGGCTTTGAATCGTTAGTTGTGCACTAATGCGCTCTGCCCATTCGCTCATTCCTAATCAGCCAAACCCACTGCTCATTAGAAATTGGTTTGAAGAAAGCATCACAAGAACGTTGCGATGCGATTAAAGAGGAATATCCTTATTTGAGTAACTTTTTTGACTCTCTCAAAGATGTTTCAGCTCTTTTATCAGAAGAAGAATTACAAACTGTATGGCAGAAATCAGTACAGGATGTGATATCTCCATTTGCAGAATTTGCTAATTTGCTGAGCGAAATTGGTCTTGCTGAGTTGCGTGTAAACGAGAAACGCTATAAGTTTGCAGATATTTATGTATATGGTTTTGAGATGATTCGTAAAGGTACAGTTTAGCAAGGTGCAAAGAAGACTTGAGCTATTTTTTGCAGTCAGGCATCCAGTGTCAAGTACTCGTCGGTTACGGAAATATTTCCATAACGATAAGGGCAAGGGGATGATAGTGACAATTAAGGAGTAGGACCCGTAGATGCAAAGCATATAATAGGAGTCCTCTCGCAGCATTGAAGATAGAATAAGATATTGACTTCGGCTTTGAGGGCTTCTTCGTAATTTAGATTTCGCTCTTGATTGCCACTTCCGCTTATTTGACAAGCCAATTTTGATCTTCTGATAGCTCTAATACCAATTGGTGGTAATCTACCAAGTTGGGGCGATGACCGACACTGATAAAAGTTGTTCCTATTGCTTGCAGATGTTTATATAACCCCTCCTCATTTTTCAGATCCAAAGCACTTGTTGCCTCGTCTAAAATGGCATAGGGTGGTTTGTTGACCAATATACGGGCAAAGGTAACACGTTGTTGTTCTCCTAGAGAAAGAACAGATGCCCAGTCTCGTTCTACATCAAAACCACCATATCGTTCATCTAAGTCTTGAAGGTTCACTTGTTGTAGTACTTGTTTAAGTACAGAGTTATCAATCTCAACATCGGTGTGAGGATAAAGTAACTGCTCACGCAACGTCCCCAAAATCATATAAGGACGCTGTGGTAAAAAGAGCATCTGGTCTAGTTGTGGTCGGACAATGATACCATCACCTGCATTCCACAATCCGGCGATCGCTCGCAGCAGAGAACTTTTGCCACAGCCACTTGGACCTATAATTAACATTCCTTGTGCTGATGGTAACGAGAGCGACAAATCCTTAATCAAAGTTCTCTGATAATTCGGTGTTTGTAAAGTTAGGTGTTCAACAGCTAAACGGGAATCCTCTACTGTATTAATCTTAGGAGTTTCATCTTCTTGAGCGATGGGGTTTTCTAAATACTCAGCAAAGCTGTAAAGACGGTCAATGCCTGCCCCAAAAGTAGCCAGAGACTGCATGCGAGAGACAATAACGTTTAACGAGAAAAATACTCGAACAAATGCTCCTTGTGCTTCTGTAATTTTTCCTACCTCTATTTCTCCGGCAAAAACACTCTTGGCAACGACGATCGCTGGAATAATGAAAGGAATAAACTCATAAGCATTGGTCAGAACATTGAGATTAAGTTCCCAGTAGATAAGTTGCTTAAAATTATCAAACGCCTCTAAGAATCGGGTTTTTACCTGTTTTGACTCTTGTTCTTCTCCCCGATAAAAGGCAATAGATTCAGCATTTTCCCGGATGCGAATTAAGCCAAATCGAAAGTTAGCTTCTTTTTTAAGCTGTTCAAAATTCAGTTGGACTAAAGGTCTACCAAAAACGACAGTCGTCAATATTGTGCCAACAAGGGCGTAAATGACTAGAAAAATCACCAGTGACTTGGATATTCCCCAAAGAACGCCACTAAAAGCAATTACTTTCAGGATTGCGCCGATAAAGATGAGTAAAAATTTCAGAGAATCGTGAGTAAAGCTTTTGACATCTTCAGCAATTCGCTGATCGGGATTGTCAATCTCAGCGTTTGAATTGATGTTATAAAAAGCTCGACGGCTGAGGTAATTATCCAGAAAACTATTCGTTAGCCACCGTCGCCAGAAAAGACCAAGTCTGTCCTGCAAATAGTTGTAGCCTGCTAAAAGCGGTGCATAAATAATCAGCACCCCAATAAATATCTTGATAGTTTGTGCAAATCTCGGTTCATCTCGGGCTGAAAGAGATGAAATTAAAGCTCCCTGCTGGGCATTAAGAACAACAGCAAGCCCAGTGTAGGCTAGCAACAGCAAGACTAACAGCAGTAGCAAACCTCTTGATGACCATTTTTCTTCTCCAAACCAGAAAGGCTTAGCGATCGCCCAGAATCGCTTGAACAACTTCAAGTTAAATCTATCCATAATTATTTAAAGCTTTTTTCAGAGGAAGTCGGGGGAGATAGGGTAAATTACTTATCTATATTCCCCACTCCCCCATTCTCTAAGATTTCCGTCTTATTTCCCTATTGATTCGAGGATGCGTATTTTGTTCTGGCGTTCGCACTTAAAACCTTGGTATTGCCAGGTTAGTAAATTGACTTGCGTTAGTCGTGTCACCTCTGAACACTGTGGTTGAATAATTTGACTCAATCCTGCCCACAACAAGCTGCGCGTGACATCCAATCCTGTTTTCAGCCATGACTCATGATTACCGGGAATGCCTTCCTCCCGGATAATTTCTGTTTCCACCCAAATACCGTGAGATCCCAAGAGAATTTGCGCCATCCATTTAGCTCGCGGTACGTGTGTGTCGGAAGTAATCAGCTTCACTTTTTGCACCCCCCAACTGCGGAGAATGGGAATGCCATAATAAAAATTACCAAAGGTAGAATTTGCACACTTTTCTAACCAAACGTTTTGAAACTGCGATGCTGCGATCTGTCGGAAAATTTGCACAATACAAGGATCTGGGGAACCGTGAGAAATTAAAATCGGTGTTTGCGGATACTGCTTTGCCAACTCGGCAACATAAATTTCCCGACTAATGCTGCCACCAAGAACAAAAAACGCATCTGCTGGTTTGGAAGATACAGAAATAATCGTTACAGTGTTAAGAACCAGCCAAGTGCCCATGACAAAGAACAAACCGAAAGCTAGTCTTTTGAGCAATAATTTCTGTCTTCTTGGGAATGGGAACAAATTTATCCTGATTTGCTTGCTTGTAACTTAGTATTATAGTTATACTAATTTGCTTGGTCTGTGCAACACAATACCGCTAGAAAAAGCTAAAAGTGGTTGTTTCCAACCGCTGGGTTATTTTTTTCCAAACATCTAGAATATTTTAGCATTTGGAGGTTTGATCGCGTAGTACAAGACTAGAAATATTGCTGTCAAATTGGAAAATAAAAGTAATATATAACCATTCCGCCACAGAGCTATTAGCACATCTCGGATGACAATAATTTTTGTCTTATGGGTGACATAACTCTAGTTCTTACAAGTCGTCGTGCGGACTGATATCTGATGGCTAAAATATGAATGCTGACAGTAATATTCGTTGCTTGAAAATTACGGATGAAAGTGTCACATAGCCGCAGTAAGCTTGCGGATGAAGTTAGATAACCTGAGAAACATAGTAGTAGAACCAATATTTTTAGAAAAAATAAAGGAAAAAAGATGAAGACATTTTAGACAAGTAAAAATACTTAAAAATATCTGTTCGGATTGCCAAACTGTCAATAACACAATTATTCCAGCAAATATATACATGAACCAATCTGCGAAACGTTACTCGCCCTTGCAAGTAGCCTTGATTGGTGGGGCGCTCGCCACCACTGCTACATTATCTGTAATCGGTTCAGCTTGGTGTCGCTCTGTACAGGCTGCGCTGCAAGATAGCCCAAAAGCGATCGTTGATCAAGTCTGGCAACTCGTGGATCACGAATATGTAGATTCCACATTTAACAAACAAGATTGGCAAGCAACGAGGCAGAGCCTGTTAAGCAAAAACTATTCTTCTTCTGAAGAAGCTTATTCTGCCATCCGCGAGGCTTTGAAAAAATTGGGAGATCCTTACACTCGATTTATGGATCCCAAGCAGTTTCAATCCTTAACCAACACGACTTCTGGGGAAGTCAGCGGTATTGGTATCCGGATGGAACTTAATCAAAAAACCAATATACTCACAGTTGTAGAAGCTATAGAGAATTCCCCTGCACTCAAAGCAGGTATCAAGCCTGGCGATCAAATTTTGGCGGTTGACGGCAAATCAACTTCATCAATGAAGGTGGAAGATGCTTCTAAGCTCATCAAAGGTAAGGCAGGTACTGCTGTAACGTTACGACTAAAACGGCTTGGAAGTAATGATTTCGATCTGAAGCTGACACGGGCTAGTATTGAAGTCCCGACAGTGAGTCACAGCGTAAAGCAAGACGGCAATCGGCGCATCGGCTATATCCATTTGAATGAATTTAGTGCCCACGCGGCAACTCAAATGCGACGAGCGATCACTGATCTGAACGGCAAGCAAGTCAATAGCTTCGTGTTAGACTTGCGTGGTAACCCTGGTGGTTTGTTGCAATCGAGCATTGAAATTGCCCAGATGTGGTTGGAAAATGGTTCGATTGTCCGCACGGTAGATCGTCGTGGAGGAAGTGAAGAAGCTAAAGCAAATCATACAGCTTTGACAAAGCGCCCTTTAGCGGTGCTTGTGGATAATAATTCAGCTAGTGCTAGCGAAATTCTCACAGGCGCACTTAAGGATAATCAGCGAGCAGTAGTGGTTGGTAGTCAAACCTTTGGCAAAGCTTTAGTACAGTCAGTTCACCAACTCCCAGATGGTTCCGGCGTAGCAATCACTATTGCTCATTACTTCACACCCAAAGGAACAGATATTAATCATAAGGGGATTACGCCTGACGTCAAGATAGATTTGACAGCAGCACAACAACGGCAGTTAGCAACTAATCCAAATTTAGTAGCGACTCAAAACGATCCCCAGTACGCACGTGCGCTTGCAGCTCTATCAAACAACCGCTACGCACAACCGATACCAAATAAAACGTCTGAAGTCCCGAGTGGTGATCGTGCTACCGATCTAAAATTTTAGTGAGTGGATTTTTGGGAATACTAGAAACGGCTGTCATGAGTCAGTCATGACAACCAACAACCAACAACCAACAATCCCCACCCTGACAATGAATTCTGACATCTTCAAGCCAAAGGTATCGGTTGTCATACCTATTTATAACGGTGAGGTAGATTTACCGGAGTTAATCCGTTGTCTCCACGCTCAAACTTACCCAAGGCAATTGGTGGAGTATTTGCTGGTGGATAATAACAGTAGCGATCGCACTCTAACTCTGTTAAAAGAATATGCCGAAAATTCCCCAATCACTATTCACCTAAAAAGCGAAAACCAAATTCAAAGCTCTTACGCTGCCCGTAACACTGGTGTGCGTGCTGCCAGTGGCGAAATACTTGCCTTTACTGATGCTGATTGTCGTCCCCAGCCAGAATGGTTAGATTCATTAATTGCGCCTTTTGTCAATCAAAATGTGGCTGTAGTTGCTGGAGAAATTTTGGCGTTGCCAGGGAAAACCCTGCTAGAACAGTATGCGGAACGTCAAGAAACTCTCTCGCAAAAGCATACCCTTGGGCATAAATTTTGTCCCTACGGGCAAACTGCTAATTTAGCGATTCGACGGCAAGTTTTGGCAAAGGTGGGTTTATTTCGTCCCTATCTGACAAGTGGAGGTGATGCTGATATATGTTGGCGGATATTACTTGAAAACGTTGGGCGCTTGGAATTTGCCTCAGATGCGATCGTGCAACATCGCCACCGTGCAACACTCAAGGAACTGGAAAGTCAATGGCGGCGATATGGGCGCTCAAATCGCTATCTACATGAACTGTACGGTGTAGAGTTGATGCGGGATATCACACTCACAGAATGCGGTTATCGTCTGGGGATCTGGATGTTGAAGGAATTCCCGCTCTTCAGCATCAAAGCTTTAAGCGGTAAAGCCAGCTTTGTGAATTTATTCAACACGCCGATTAATTTATTCACTGCTAGGGCACGTTTTGCTGGGCAACGGGATGCTAAGTTACCAGAAAAAGCTAAGATGATAGGGTGGCTATGACAATTTTTGATTTTAGATGCCCACATTATAAGTCGTTGGTTGTCAATATGAGACGCTAATCAACAATTAACAATCATCATTCAACCAATTAGTATTAGATTTCGCTAAATTTGGATTATGTAGCTTAAGGGATACTTTAAATGTCAGGACGTTTGTTACTGGTAGATGACGAACCGGGATTGCGTGAAGCTGTAAAAGACTATTTACAAGAAAGCGGTTTTACTGTTCAAGTTGCCAGTAACGCCCGTGAGGGGTGGAATCTCATGCAGCAGAACACTCTTGATTTAGTCATCACCGACATTATGATGCCTCAAGTGGATGGCTATCAGTTCCTCAAGCAACTCAGGGAAGATCCTCGCTTCCAAGCATTGCCAGTCGTATTTTTAACTGCTAAAGGCATGACGAGCGATCGCATCCAAGGTTACCATGCTGGTGTTGATGCTTATTTACCCAAGCCCTTCGATCCGGATGAGTTAGTGGCAATAGTTGAAAACTTGCTGGAACGCCGCGTCGCCACAACTGCAACCACTCGAGAAGTAGGTGAAACGCCTGATCTTGCAGAATTAGCGAATCAAATTGCACAAATTAAGGCGTTGTTAACTCAAAGAAGCGCGATCGCTCAATCACCACCGCCTTTTACAATAGACTTGACACCTAGAGAACAAAGTGTTTTAAACTTAGTCGCTGAAGGGTTGATGAATAAGGAGATAGCCCGTCGCTTAGATACCAGTGTCCGTAATGTCGAAAAGTATGTCAGCCGTTTGTTTAGCAAAACCGGAACCAACAGTCGTACTGAGTTAGTTCGTTTTGCTTTAGAACACGGGTTAGCCAAGTAAGTTCATTAGTCCTGAGTCCTAAGTACTGAATCAAAAAGAGTCTTGAGTTAAGATTTTTATCTTTCTAGCTGAGTTTTTGATTTAATGGAAAATAAGAAGGATTCCTTATACTCATGACTCAGGATTGGTAAGTTGCTAGTTATATAGAAGCATTCTGGCTATGGGTAATGGGGAAGAGAAGGAACAATTACCACATATGTTTAATTTGTAACTTGGGATAAGTTGTAAAATCTCACAATTATGGCTCTGTTTATGAAACACTTTTCCAACCATGTAACATAGACGGGCATGAGTTTAGGGGCTGAGACCAGGTTTTTCGACAGAGATACGTCGGTTTCAAAGATTTCTTTTTGTCAAAAAACCCAGTTTCTCTTACTTGTGCGTCAGAGAAAGAAGCCATTCCGGCCTTTAATCCTCACGCAAAATCTCTACTTATATCAATCCTGTTACATACACTCATAATTGAGTGGGCACCCCGTTGTCTTTTGTAGCGCAATAGAGAGCTATTGTGGACGCCGATTCGTGACAAATGCTCATGAGTCAGACAAGCGTGCTGCAATCCTTAGTGTCAGATCGAAAATGCATGCCTTTACAGAATAATGAGTCTAGCTGGTAGATAATCTGTCATCGTAATGGTCTCTCTTCATAATTATTGGCAATTATCAGTACAATTGCGTAGACGCATCAGTTGACGTCGCATTTGGGGTGAGGTTTTTAACTCTGAAATCTCATGTGCCTTTACAGAAGATTGCAAAGTTTCTAGAAACTCGTCAGATCCTTCTGTCAAAGCATCTAGCAGCACCTGCAACAGTTGATCGCGATCGCCCAATATACTCTTTTCTTCGATCAGCCGAAATTTGAGATGTATTTCGCATTCATAAACACCTACTTCGATATTATTTACCTGCCGTGGTAATGCTTTAGAGTTCATCGCTTTTAGAATTCCTTGAATAAGTGGTAATGAGATTGGGTAGCCATACTGAAGAGCGAAAATTCTTTATATTTTTTAGGCATTCGATGCGATCACATCAATCATAATGGTGTCCTCAACAATGTTCGTAGTCCATTTAACTCTAAGCGGGTCTTGTTTAGCTAGACATTGACTGTCCAGGACTTGTGTTCGGAGCGAAGTGCTGTATTTAAACCAAGCCATCACTATTATTAAGTCTTTATGATGATATGCAATAAAGATTGTGTAAGAACTTGTTATAGCTTTTTAAAGGTTTTTAC
>JAQYWN010000387.1 GCA_029379265.1 Rhizonema sp. NSF051 | reverse complement strand
CGTAGGTTGGGTTAAAGAACAAAACCCAACAATTTTCCTTAACTGAACCGTATTGAGAGCAATTCTTCGGAGCCGGGTAGGTAGGGGAAGAATAATCTTCTTCTGTCAGACTACCACTTTCTACTTCCTACCTTCATCCGTGATATTTAGATTAACAAACAGTTAGTATAGAGGGAATATTCAAATGGTACTTGAAAAGGCAAAACTAATCATTGTTGATGGAGAAGGAGAAAACATTGAAGTTATGTTTAATCCTCAAGAAATTAGCTTTACACGAACATCAACTTGGGATGATGACAGAGGTAATAGAGGAGATGAGCTATTACCTAAAGTTAACTTTGGAGGGCTTGAGCCTTATAGTTTATCACTGAATCAACTGAGATTTGATACCTATGAGACTAAAGAGTCAGTGATGAAGAAATATATTAATAATATTAAAAAAGGTGTCAATGCTCCCACTGGTGTCAATAAGCGTCCACCAGTCTACCTCTTCACTTGGGGAGATGAGTATTTTCACTGCGTTATGACTAGCTTAACCTACAGGTTAACTATGTTTCTCAGCGATGGTACACCTGTACGTGCTTTGGTAGATATCGCTCTCAGAGAAGTTGATAAATCAAACCTTCCTGGTGGAAGAAAATCTGCCTCTTCAAAAGGAGATCGCGTAGCTGATACCAGAGTATCACCAGGTGGTTGATAAGTAGAAAAGAAAAAGTAACGCTCAAAAACTATACACAATCAACTATAAAGCCTTAACCAAATAAATTTTATGCCAGGACAAAAACCAACCCTTTATGTATCTCGTCCACTGCTCCAACTACAGAGTGGAAATGCTCCTCAGGAATTAATTAATGATGTACTACAAATTTCTGTGGAGGAAAGTATCCATTTACCAGCAATGTTTACTTTGGTGGTACACAACACTTATGATTCAGCACGTAAAGAGGATAAACCTTGGCTGAATGAGAAGTATTTTAAGATTGGCGATCGCTTAAAAATAGGTTTTGAAAGCAGTACAACCAAGGCGATTGAATTCAATAAAGAAGAGCAACAATACTTAATAGATGGTGAAATCACAGCAATTGAAGTGCATTTCACCCACACATCAGAAGCTCATATTGTTGTTCGTGGTTACGATGTTTCTCATCGTCTGCATCGGGGTCGTTACAATCGCTCGTTTTTAAACCAAACTGATAGCGATATTGTCCGTAAAGTTGTATCTGAGGTGGGGATAAAACTCGGTCAGATTGATAACAGTGGTGAACCCCATGATTATGTTTTTCAAGAAAATCAAACAAATATGGAGTTTTTGCGGGAAAGAGCAGCTCGCATTGGCTTTGAACTTTTTATTCAAGATAATAAGTTAAACTTTCGCAAACCAGAAAGTAAAACTTCTCTGAATCTAAAATGGCTAGTTGATATTAGTAGCTTTAGCACTCGGATTACAAGTTCCGAACAGGTGAGTTCCGTAGAAGTACGCAGTTGGGATTACACTCAGAAAAAGCTGATTACTTCTATAAAGAAATCGGAAAAACTCGTTACCGAAACTGGCAATGGAAAAGGAAGTAGCACCAGTAGTAAATTTAATATGGGTAATCCGACAATGATTGTTGTCGATCAACCAGTATTTAAACCTAAAGAAGCAGACACGATGGCTCAAGCCTTGTGTGATGAACTCGGAGGGGAGTTTGTTTATGCAGATGCAAAAGCAGAAGGCAATCCTGAAATTAGACCAGGTAAAGTGATTCAATTAGATGGGATGGGCGATCGCTACAGTGGCAAGTATTACGTTACGGAAACACGTCATTTCTACACACAACGGGTTTATAAAACTGAATTTAGCGTCCGTGGACTACGTGGCGGCAGTTTACTCACAACAATTGCTTCACCCGTACACTTACAGCCAGGTCAGACTCTTTTAGTAGGTATTGTCACTCATAACAAAGACCCTAAAGGCTGGGGTCGAGTCAAAGTCAAACTTCCGACTTTAACGGAGCAGGATGAAAGTAATTGGGCTAGGGTAGTGGGTTTAGGCGCTGCGATCAACCGAGGGTTTTATTGCTTGCCTGAGATAAATGATGAAGTTCTCGTTGGCTTTGAACATGGTGATATTCATCGACCCTACATTATTGGCGGCGTTTGGAATGGTAAAGATGATACACCAGAAACTGTAGATGATACAATTAATAAAAATGGTAAGGTACGGGTACGGACGATAAAAACTCGTACAGGTCATACCATTGAGTTTGTAGAAGAGGATGAACAGGGTGCCAAGGAAGACGTTAAAGAAGATGGAATCTACATACATACTGCGGGCGGACATTATATACGTATGAATGATCGAGATACTGGCCCAAGCCAGTTTGTGGAAATAGAAACATCTGGGGGTCATATAGTTCGCATGGATGACTTAACCTCATCAAAGGGAATCTCAATCACAACTTCTGGGAGGCATAAGATTCGTTTAAGTGATACTCCTCCAAAATTAATTGAAATTCAAACTACTGCAGGTCAAAATCTGACTCTCAATGACCAAGGACTGAACGTGACTCTACAAACAGAGGGTACGATCAATATTCAAGCAGCGATGGCTGTAAACGTTAATGCACCTGCGGTAACTATTGAAGCGGTAGCCGATATCAACTTGGCAGCAGCAGCTGCGGTAAGTATTGAAGCGGCAGCCGATATCAACTTGGCAGCAGCAGTTGCGGTAAGTATTGAAGCGCCAGTCATTAATACTATAGGATTACTGCTTAACAATGAGCAACCAGTCGTAGTGATATAGCAAGTTGGTTGTAGACGGCCGCAACAGCATGATTTGTATATTGAGTTGTCCGTTGCTATACCCGTATAGACTCGTGCGATCATCGCCCATTGGCTTCAAGAAAATTCTACTAATGTCTAACAGATTAAGGTAATTTTAAGTGAGATCATAATTATAGTAACAGCAACCCATTGGTGGACTGTGATGAATAGCCTAATGGCATATGGAAAATCGTATTATTAATGCTAGCCTTTCCACTCAAAATGTTACATTTAAAACAGGTGGTCAGCCAGCCTCTTTTGAAGTGACTGTGGTAAATGGCAGTGACGAGTTTGCTGCTTTTCAACTGGAAGTTTTAGCAGCTGGAGCTAGTCGCAGTTCGGGGTCTTTATGGTATCGTCTTACACCAGAAGTGGCAGCGGCTAAGCCTCCGGGTGGTGTCACGCAATTTCAGATAGAGATTTTTGACACACCCCTACCTGCTTTTGTCGGTACCATTAACCTTACGGTGAGAATCTTTTCACCACAGTTACGCGAAGAACGCAAACTGTTGGTACGGTTGATGGTTGAGCCTGGTGCAACACCCGGACTTTTGATTGTGGAGTTGCCGATCCAGCGCTTCCAAGTCTATCCTCGTAATTCTACTGAAATTCCAGTACGACTGCGTAATTTAAGTCGTCAATCTGTGGAGGCAGTGCTTCGTTTTGAAGGTATTGCTGCTTCTTGGCTGCTTAATGGTGCAGAACGACGGTTACGGTTAGATCCCAGCAGTCAGGTGGAAACTAAGTTTGAATGCCAACCCCCAGTGACGACTCAAGCGCCCAGCCAAGACTACCCTTTTGTTGTTAATGCTACTAGTCGCGATAGTCTTCCTACTCAAGCTGAAGGAATTCTTGAAGTCTTGCCTATAGGCTTTATGGAATTTAGCGTTGCGCCACAAAAACAGACGATTCCGAGTAGTAGTGGGTGGTTGCCCGATTGGAAATCGACGAGTGCGTCATTTCAACTGTTCTTCAAGAATACAAGCAATCTGCGACAGCAAGTTAATGTGCAAATTCAAGGTAGGCAACAACGAAAATTTACTTATAAAGTTGTTCCAGAAAATGCCGACGCAGGTTTAGGAGAGACAACTAAAGTTCTTTTAACGGCAAGTACGAAACGTCCTTGGATAGGATTCAGAAAGATTTTTTGGCTAGAAGTTAAAGCCCTTCTATCAGACGGGCGCTTGGGTAGTACAGATCCCGCGACTCAAACTCTTGAATTACGGGTTTTTCCCAAAATACCTCTCTGGTTACTGCTAGCAGTACTTGCATTGCTCATCGCTCTAATATTGTTGCTGTTGGCACCGAAACAGATTGCACATACTGATTTTGTGAATGCCGTCCGTTTTAGTGGCGATTCTTTTTCGGTAGTCAGTGGTTCAGATGACTGCACAATGCGCCTTTGGTCGGTAAATGGAGAGCATTTATACCCGAAAGGGGTGGCAAACAGCCCTGTTAATGCTGCCTGCAATGGTCGCTCGCCCAATCCCAAAGGTCTTTTGGCAGTCACGGGTAAACCTGTGGCTACCTTGGCGTTTGTACCAAAAGATCAAGACATCATTGCTGCTGGCTTGGCAAGTGGAGAAATTCAATTGTGGAATGTGCGGACACGGCAACAGGAAAGTACACCACTTAAAGACCAAAGAGATAATACAAGCGATCGCGTGTTTGCCCTCGTCTTTACTGAAGACTCCCGTAACTTATTTAGCGCACATGGCAGTGGTAAAGTACGGTTGTGGAAAAGACTGGGACCGGGTACGCAATTTAAACCAGAAGACTTGCAAATTATCGATTTAGGAAAACAATTAAAATATCCGATCCGGTCTTTAGCCTTAAGTCAGGATGAGTCAATTTTGGTCACTGCTGGCAATTTTAAGCGCGTGTTCCTTCTCGATCCCAGTAAACTCACGATTAATCCAAGGCAATTAATAGCACCAGAGTTGAATGGGAGTGATGGCGACTATGTTTGGAGTGTTGCCTTTGCACCAGGGTCTCATATATTAGCTACCTCTGATAACAATGGTTACATTGCAATCTGGAACTTAGACAAATGCCGAGTTGTTAACAAAGGTTGTAGTGCATTTCTTTTAGATAAGTGGCAGGCAGCGCAAACAGATATATATAGCATCACCTTCGATTCAGATGGTTACAAGCTTATCAGTGCAGATGGTGACGGACACATAATCGTTTGGTCTTTAACCCCCGAGAGAAAACTAGATCGAGAAAAATCAGCAAAGGGTAAAGAGATTGACTCTGGTTCCTCTAAAATCAATAGTATTGCCGAAATAGAAAATAATCAAGGAAGCATGGTCGTAAGCGGTGGTGATGATTTCCAGGTAAGACTCCACCCCCTTTAAAAAAAGCGAATAAATGTTATGCCAATTCAACAAAATCCACTCACAGTAATTATCGACCCACCAGGCATTCAATCTGGGATGGCAGGAGATACCCTTCAACTTTATGTCGTCATCAGCAATCAAAGCAACCAGAGCGCTGTCATTGATGTGTTTTTTGATGAAGCATCTGAAACCATACGCCAGTGGTGTCAAACTCTCCAAGAGCGGTTGGCACTTGCTCCCCAACAAAGCAGTGAGTTAACATTTCAGTTTGAGATCCCAGTTGATGCTCTTCCCGGAACTTATGATTATACCCTAGTTGTAGACGCTCCTGAGCATTTTCCCGAAGATACACCCATACAGTATCCGCGTCAACTCAAGGTAATGCTCAGAGAGAATACTGTGATTCGGGTCAAAGACCCCACTTTTTCTCTTAAACCAGCGACAAATCCTACTAAGGCGGCAATTCTGAAGCTAGGTGAACCTTTGCAGGTAGAAGTGACCGTTAACAATCGTTCGGATAGAGTTGACCGCTTCTACCTAACTTGTCCAGATTTAGAAGAAGATTGGTTCACTATTCGTTATCAATTAACAGGGTTGGAAGCATCAGGTTTGCTTTCAGGACCAAGTGGGTTAGAACTTAATCCTAATTCTCAGGGTCAAATTTGGATAATATTCCACCCTCCCGCAAGTGTATTCGCAGGTAGTTACTCTCCGACAATTCGCTTGCGTTCTGAAAACTCTCCAGATCTAGTGCTGCTAGATTTATTGTACATCCAAATTCCTGCTATACATCGCTTGAATGTGGAACTCAATACCTTGTTGGGAAAAGTTAGTCGAACTTCTGGTCAGTACGAAATTAAGTTAACTAACCAAGGTAACACTCCACGCGAACTGAAGGTTGGAATTAAAAGTCGAGATGAACGCCAACTGTACACCTATCAATGTGAGCCTCATGACATACGAGTATTACCTAGTAGAAGTTCTAAAGTCAATTTGACTGTCAAACCTGGATTTTGGTGGCAAAGACA
The DNA here is from genome assembly GCA_029379265.1 of Rhizonema sp. NSF051. Taxonomy (GTDB): domain Bacteria; phylum Cyanobacteriota; class Cyanobacteriia; order Cyanobacteriales; family Nostocaceae; genus Rhizonema. The sequence goes on along the minus strand of JAQYWN010000387.1, from coordinate 1,295 downwards.
GTGGATTGGATCTGGTTTGAATCTCAATTTTGTGGTGGAGTTGGAAGACAAAGAAAGCTTACCTTTACCTGAAAATTTACCTCGCGGATCTTTAGTATGGAACGCCCGCCCTTGGTGGCAACTACTTTTAGTTGTCTTCGTAGTTTTAGGATCACTCTTAGGCTTATCGTTCCTAATTTGGTGGCTGTTTTTTAAACCTCCTGCTTCCCCAAAAATTGAGAATTTTACTTCAGATAGTATCAATTACGTTGAGGGAGATAAGGTTCTCCTCAATTGGAAAGTTAGCAATTTTCAAGAACTTTTAAAGCTACAGATGAAGATCGACGGACCAGTTCCTAGTGCGCCTCAGGATATTGATTTCAATCAAAAGGATTTGTGCCAAAATCAACAACAAATCTTATTATGTGCTAATTATAATAGTGGTGTTACTCAGCCTGGTGATTATACTTTTACACTGATAGGCGTTCCCACCGATAAACAGGAAAACGTTTCTTCTTCTATCAAAGTCAAAATTAATGAAAAACCAATACCAAAAATCGTTAATTTTCGTACAGAATCTGAAAACCCTAAATACCCTGTAGGTGGTATGATACTTTTGAAATGGCAAATTTGGAATTCAGACAATCTCTCGAATTTGCAGATTTTTGCCATAAAAGAGGGCGTACCAATTATGCTAGGCAAGAAGTTTGAACCCGGAGATAAACTCATACAGGAAAATTGTCATACGGAGCCAAATGCAAAAGTAGTCTTTTATAATTGTACAAATATTCCTGTCGAAACTCCCCCCCCAGGAAAATATATTTTGCGAATACTCGCTTTTCCTAAAAATCCTAAGCAGCTTCGCTCTGTATCACTTCCAATTACAGTTGATATTTTACCTAAACCATTGAAGATTACCTCTTTCACACTTAACGGTAGTCAAGAGCCAATAAGAGTCATTAATGATGGCACTCCTGTCAATTTTGGTTGGAAAGTTGAGGGCGGCGAAGATATTGATGTTGAACTTTCTCTATTTGGCAAGGTTGAAGCCTCAGGTTCAAGACAGATTAAAGCCAATCAAGCCCTTCCATCGATAATCGAGTTAACAGCAACTGATAAATTTGGTGGCAAGGATTCAAAAAGATTTTCTATAAAAGTTAACCCACCTCCTCAACCTCTATCTCCTCAACCTCCATTTTCTTCACGTCCTCCTCAACCTCTATTGCCAGTACGTCCATTTTCTTCACCTCCATCTCGCATCATACCGACAAAACCAAAGAATTAAAATCTTTAACTTAGAAAACGCAGTAATTTAT
>JAQYWN010000386.1 GCA_029379265.1 Rhizonema sp. NSF051 | reverse complement strand
ATTTCCTTACTCCCCAATAAAGACTGTAAAGACGATATTCTCGGGCTTAGGGCATCGGGATTAATGCCTGCTTTGTGGGCAACCAATACACCTATCGCCTCTAAATATGAGTTGACATGTATTGATTTTATACCCAAAGGTTGGGGAGGAACTTGTATCTGAGTTTTATTTTCGACGACAGTGATAATTTGGCATCGCGTATGACTTAAACTTAGCAAAGCGCTACCACCACAAGCGGAGGCTGGTACGATCGCTGCATCAACTTGATTAGCCCAAATATCGTTAGGTTCTGGCAATTCATGCTGTGTCCCGATGATAAACTGGGGTGCGCGGCTCAAACCGACAAGTACGCTTGGTAAAAAAGTATAACCTAATTCTTCTGCTGCGGCACGGGGGGATAAGTTGGGATCTGGGGGTAGGGGAGAGAGGGCAGGCGAATGGGCGCAAGGAATTTGAAAAGTTCGCACAACCAAATGGCTGATAATGGCTTCTGCACCTGCAATGAGATCGACACCTTTCCCGTAACGGTAGTTTTGCTCGGCAACTTCGTCAACATCATCGGGGAAACGAGCGATAACGGCGATCGCTTCTGCCCTCGCACTCTTAATTAAGATTTCTGCTGCCCGTAACAAACTGTCTGGATTGCCAATTGTTCCCCAACTTGTCCCCGATGCTGTTGTTCGCAATTCCACTTCTAAGGGTGCGTCAGTGATCACATAATCAGTTAAAGATAATCCTAGAGTCGCTCTAGCTGCATTAGCTGCCTGGATGTGTCGCAACCGTAACTCCGGTTCAATACCTTTGTCTAAAAGTAAACCTATGCGGTTCTGATGTACTGAGCGAAGTCCCCAGCATCCAGACGCAAATTTGTCAAGTCCGTAGCCTTCAACATAGAAAGCGTTGGGCAGGTTCCAATAGAGACTTGCACCATTGAGGACATTGGGGTGAGTTATCAGGCGATCGCAAACCTGTGCCATAGCTTTCGCCACTGGCAAAGCATCTCCTGCATAACCCCCAATTGCCGCTCCAATACCTGTAGGAACAATTAAAATAGCAGTGTATGGACGCATGATGAGTAATGAGTAATGAGTAATGAGTGATGAGTTAGAAGTAAAGTGAAGAAAGAAACAGTCCAAATTTCAACTCATATCCTCTGTAACTTTATTCTCAGAACTCTTTAGTCACGACGGCTTCGACAGTGCATGAATGCTTGGCAATATCTACGGAGGTAATTGCCCAACGGAGGGGTTCTCCCTGTTTGTTCAACTCAGTCTCAATGACTTTTTGTAGTTCTATAGGAGTTTCTTGCAAGTCAATTTCTGTAGTAATAAAATGTGTGATCATTATTCAAGTCTTAACTCCTGTCTTGACGCGATATGTGGCGTCTGTTTACCCCTTCCCAAATTGCAACTGATAGACAGTATCTTCTTTCTCTGTCTCAATTTTTAAATCAGAACGGGGATAAGCGATACAAAGCAAGACATACCCTTTATTTTGTAGTTCTGGACTAACGCCCATGCCTTCACTTTGATCTACAGTTCCTTGAAGAATCTGGCCGGCGCAAGTCGTACAAACACCAGCATGACATGAACTTGGCAAATCCAACCCAGCCGCATCAGCAACTGATAAGATGGTTTCATGATCAGGAACTTGCAAAGTATGAGTTTTGCCTTGGTGGATAATTTCCACGGTGTAAGTGTTGGGCATATGCTATTTGAGAGTGTTAAGCAACGGACAAGCAAAATATTTTACCTTATAAATAGGCGGACACCCCAATTAAGATCTGCAAGCAAAAGAATTATCTTAGAAGAACTTGACCAAACAAGGTGCTGTCCAGTCATAATTATAATTCCTTGTCAGACAAAAAACTTAATTCAAGGGGTAGACCCATGCGTGAATTTAGCCTGTCAAGACTTGTGAGGTCGAACGCCCCAGAAAGTAGAGCCACATATTTTGGAGAAGATCATGCTCGAAACATACCGCCAACAAGTTGCTGAAAGAGCCGTATTAGGAATTCCCCCCCTACCGTTAGATGCGAAGCCAACATCAGAATTGTGTGAATTACTGAAGAATCCGCCAGCAGGTGAAGAAGAAAATCTACTGCATTTGCTGAGCGATCGCATTCCTCCTGGAGTTGATCCGGCTGCATACGTCAAAGCTGGTTTTCTGACAGCTATTGCCAAAGAGGAGATTGCGAGCCCCTTAATTTCACCCATTGAAGCCGTGCAATTGCTGGGTACGATGGTAGGTGGCTACAACGTGCAATCTTTAATAGAACTGCTGCAAATTCCTACCGTATCAGTATCGTCATCTTCCGAAACACCCTTGGTAATGGGTGGGCAAGGAAAGGAACCAATAGCTGCGAAGTCAGCTGCTGCCTTAAGCAAAATCCTGCTAGTTTATGATGCCTTCCACGATATTTTGGAGTTATCCAAAACAAATCCCTTTGCCAAGCGAGTCATTGACTCTTGGGCGGAAGCTGAGTGGTTTACAATTCGTCCCCCAATACCCGAAATCATCACTGTTACTGTCTTCAAAGTCCCTGGTGAAACCAACACCGATGACTTATCCCCCGCACTTCAAGCCACCACACGCCCCGACATTCCTTTACATGCCTTGGCAATGTTAGAGTCGCGCCTGCCTGGGGCATTGCAAACTATCGAGGAGTTAAAGAAAAAAGGGCATCCCGTCGCTTATGTTGGAGACGTCGTGGGAACTGGTTCTTCCCGTAAATCTGCCATCAACTCCGTATTGTGGCACATGGGGCATGATATTCCTTACGTACCCAACAAGCGTGCAGGTGGATATATTTTAGGCGGTACCATAGCCCCAATCTTCTTCAACACTGCTGAAGATGCAGGTGCTTTGCCCATCCAGTGTGATGTTAGCAAGATGGAAACCGGCATGGTAATTACCATTCATCCCTACAAAGGGACAATTACCAATGAAGCAGACGAAGTTATTTCCACCTTCAGTCTAAAACCAGACACTATTCTAGATGAAGTCCGTGCTGGAGGACGCATTCCGTTACTTATCGGACGTACTCTCACAGACAAAACCCGCGCCTCACGGAATTTAGAACCCAGCACCGTCTTTATCCGTCCTCAAGAACCTGCTCTGACAGCTAAGGGTTATACACTGGCACAGAAAATGGTGGGTAAAGCTTGCGGCTTACCTGGTGTACTTCCCGGTACATCATGCGAACCAATTATGAATACCGTTGGTTCCCAAGATACCACAGGTCCCATGACCCGAGACGAATTAAAAGAACTGGCTTGTCTCGGTTTCTCTGCTGACTTAGTGATGCAGAGCTTCTGCCACACGGCTGCTTATCCCAAACCAGTTGACATTGAAACCCAAAAAGAACTCCCTGACTTTTTTGCCTCACGTGGCGGTGTCGCTTTACGCCCTGGTGATGGAATTATCCACTCATGGTTAAACCGGATGCTACTGCCAGACATGGTAGGAACTGGTGGTGATTCTCACACTCGCTTTCCCTTAGGTATTTCCTTTCCTGCGGGTTCTGGGTTAGTCGCGTTTGCTGCAGCTTTGGGTGTAATGCCTTTAGATATGCCAGAATCTGTTTTGGTGCGGTTTAAAGGTGAATTGCAACCCGGTATCACTTTACGAGATATTGTGAATGCTATACCCTACATAGCAATTCAAAAAGGTTTGCTAACAGTAGAGAAGAAGAACAAGAAAAATATCTTTGCTGGACGAATTTTAGAAATAGAAGGTTTACCAGATTTAAAAGTTGAGCAAGCTTTTGAATTAACCGATGCCAGTGCCGAACGTTCCAGTGCAGGTTGTACTATCAAGCTAAGTACTGAGACTGTTTCCGAATATCTGCGTTCCAACGTAGCATTGTTGAAAAACATGCTAGCACGCGGTTATCAAGATGCCCGGACTCTTCTGCGTCGCGTCATCCAGATGGAGGCGTGGTTGGCAAATCCAGTGTTGATGGCAGCCGATGCGGGTGCGGAGTATGCAGAAATTCTGGAAATTGATTTGAATGAAATCACTGAACCAATTGTCGCTGCTCCCAATGATCCCGATAATGTCAAATTATTATCAGAGGTTGCTAATGATCCCGTGCAAGAAGTGTTTGTTGGTTCTTGCATGACAAATATTGGTCATTATCGTGCCACTGCCAAGGTATTAGAAGGTGCAGGCACAGTGAAGACTCGCCTCTGGATTTGTCCGCCAACTCGCATGGACGAACATCAACTTAAAGAAGAAGGTGTTTACGGTATTTTTGATGCGGCAAATGCACGCACGGAATTGCCTGGTTGCAGTTTGTGCATGGGAAATCAGGCACGGGTTGAGGATGGTACGACGGTATTTTCAACCTCAACACGCAACTTCAACAACCGGATGGGTAAAGAGGCACAAGTTTATCTTGGTTCGGCTGAATTGGCAGCAGTTTGTGCGCTATTAGGACGCATTCCCACAACACAAGAGTATATGGACATTGTGGCGAATAAGATTCATCCTTTTGCTGATGATTTGTATCAGTACTTGAACTTTGATCGCATCCCCGGTTTCGAGGATGAAGGACGCGTCGTTTCTGTGGAAGAAATGCCTAGTATGGAGGAAGTTTTGAGTATGCCTACAGGGGCGGCTCTGTAATCAGAGGCACATAAATTTGTAGGGGCGGGTTTAATCGGATAACTTGTCAATTAAAACGAACAATCGTCTCAAACCCGCCCCTACAGCTTCCCTCGGGTTTAATCGGATAACTTGTCAATTAAAACGAACAATCGTCTCAAACCCGCCCCTACAGCCTCCCTCGGGTTTCATCAAATAACTTGTCGGTAAAAACGAACAATCGTCTCAAACCCGCCCTGACAGTGTACCCTTGGTTTTCATCAAATAACTTGTCAATTAAAACGAACAATCGTCTCAAACCCGCCTTGAGAGATGTTATTCGACCTCTGAACATGTCAACATTTCGTTACATATTTAGATTTATTCGCACCAACTCACGGGCGATCCTCTCAAGATAAAGCTTGGGGCTACACACACAAAGCCCGCGCCTGCGGGCTTCAAAAATATAAGGTAAATAATCAAAAAGAGGTATAATGTCTGAACACAATCAAAAGCGCGTAGAAGGAAAGGGGTTTGTCCTCACACCTATCCCCGAAGATTCCCTAGCAGGGTTAGTTCTTGAGATTGAGAAAATTCCTAAGGAATATTGGTCACATTTACTTCAGATGATTCGCCTGTTTCGGCAAAGTGTGACTATCAACTCAGCACCATCTGATGCACAGGCAAAAGCTGTGGAAGAAATTCAGAACCAAGAGCCAATAAAGAAAGCAGCACCGCAGAAAGCTTTAAGTGAACTACTTAAATCGTGGAAAGAGGAGGGAGATGAACAAGAGCAAAAAGAAAGTGGGGAATTTCTCCGTCAGGCACTTGATGAAGAGAATGTTTCCAATCTTCCATTATTTCTCTGAGCAGAGTCGTTGTGCTAGACTCTAGACCTGTGGCAATGGTGAAACATCCTAAAGATACGCCATTAGCCCACAGCATACGATACTGATAACCCCTACTTAATATTTGAAAGCTTAAATAATAAGGGAGAAGAGCTAACTCAGGCGGACTTAGTTCGTAACTACGTATTTATGAAACTTCCTTCAGAAGAGCAAGAAAATATCTATACACAAGATTGGTTACCACTTCAAGAAAGTTTTAAGAGGATAATGGCAAATAAAGCTTATGCGGATGAACTAACAAACGCATTTTGGTTTTATTTGCGTAAAGACGGCTTAGCAGTTAACCAGAAAGAAGTTTATAAAAATATTAAAAAACATATCGATAGCTCAAAAGAAGGAGTTAAGTATGAATTGCAAAAGCTGATACAGTTTGCAAACTACTATCAACGTCTTAATTTTGAGACAGAAGAACCAGAGCCTAAGTTGAAGAACTCTTTTGAGCGTTTAAGGAGGCTTGACTTTAGTACTTGCCATGTATTTCTTCTCAATATCTATCATGATTATGAAGAAAAACGCATAACGCTGGAAAAGTTTGTAGAAATTTTACGTTATTTAGAGTCTTATTTTGTCCGGCGTTTATTTGCAGGTATATCGCCTAAAATTTTAGGAACTGTATTCAATAACTTGTACGGGGAAGTTGAAAAAGAAAATCCTGATGATTTGGTTGATGGATTACGCAAAGTTCTAAAGAGCTACGATAAAACTAAAGTATGGCCTGATGATGAAACATTCCGTCAGGGTATCATCAATGACAGTATCTATAGCAAAAACTTGAGTGATAGAACTAAGCTTATTTTAGAAATTTTAGAAGCATCTCTCACTAAAGAAAAGGTTGTATTTGATAACTTAAGCGTAGAACATGTGATGCCTCAGACATTAAATAAAGAATGGAAAGTCGTATTAGGGGGAAACCATGCTTCTATTCATAAGAAATGGCTACACGCTTTGGGAAACCTCACACTAACAGGCTATAATCCAGAATTATCCAATAGATCTTTTGAAGAAAAATTGAAGCATTTCAGAGATAGTAATATAACTTTGAATAAGTACTTCCTGAAAGTAGATGTCTGGAATGAAGAAGCCATACTGACTCGTGCTAATTCTTTAACCGACATTGCAATTAAAGTTTGGCCTCGCTAAAAGCAACAAGTTACGAAAACGCCTACCAAATATGCATAGGCGTTTATCGTCTTGGAATTTTATTTGATTGTGAAACAGTTACGTTTCAGTGGATGCTGCATCGGAAAGCTCTTGATCACTATTTTTCAGATTTGATTGTGGAGTTGCCAGCCTGAATGATTGGTTAAAACGCCGCTCGGTTGGCAATCAAAAGAACAATGCATCACGCACTTACGTTGTAACAAATGAGCAAAAAGTGATTGCCTTTATAAGCAATTAACGCTATTTGACTTCGGTTAACTACGTTTGTTGTGTATCCCTCAAAAGTGTAGATACTCCCGTAGCCTGTTTTTAACGTATCACACTCTCACTTCAAAGAGTGCGATCGCCTTTTTATTCAGTTCTCTGTTTCATCTCGCTGACAATCAAATATCACCTCAAAGCGAGAATCAGGAAGCATTTGATGTAAATGCTGCAACCGTCCGTCTGCATCAGATCGACTGCGGAATCGGGCGACAATAACTCGTTGAGTGTCGGGCAATAAACGAGCAACTGCCCAACTATTTAGACGCGCTTTGTAAGCCCCTGTTTGGCTTTTTAACTCGGAATCATGATGCGTATTCTGTGGCATAATTAAGTCTAAAACTACTAGTGCGGTGAAGAACGTTAGTGAATCTATTGGTGTGGATGAACTAACGTAGGTCTTCAATTAAGATTGGTGCTGCATACTAGATATCATATAATTTTTGTATCGTCAAGATACATCAATAAATTTACGTGCCCAGCTGCACCTACTCTCCAATCATCCGTCACAGGTTAAACTGATTGAAGATTTGTCAATATATCTAATGGATGA
>JAQYWN010000385.1 GCA_029379265.1 Rhizonema sp. NSF051 | reverse complement strand
TGACGCTCGTTCGCCCTTGGCGTCTCCCCTTGGGAGAAGACTCGCTAACGCTAACACCAGTCGCCTAGGTCGGGCTAACCCTCCTGCAGCGCAGGTTCACCATTCCAAACAGCTTTCAACTTTGGATTTCAAGCTTTCAGTTTACAATTGGAGATACTTCTATTACACCGGATGCGGAAATAAATATACTATTCATTCATTGCTATCAGCGCTTGCAACGAGAGCCTCTTTTAATTTTTAATTTTTAATTTTGCGCTTACAGTACTAGGGCTCCAAGGGAAAAATCTTGGCACCCATGTAGGTAGAGTTAGGAAGGAGTAAGACAGGGCAATTTGATATCAACACTGGTTTAAAAAGTCTACAAATAATCAATCATAACTACTGCGTAATTTTGTAAAGGCACGATGGTTATTTGTATTCGTTGTCAACCGTTGTCTATTGAATTCAGGATTAGAGGTGATGCGATCGCTATCTTATCGGGTATTTTTAGCTACTGACTGTACTCAGTGCTGAGGTGAGTTATTGCCTGTTTGATCCAATCTTCCACGTAAGCGTCTTTGGGCAGTCCAATATCTTCACTGACAATATGTAAAGCATGACTGACTTCACTAGCAGTGTAACCCAATGCTAAGAGGGTCATTTGCACCTCTTCTAAAATTCCTGGTGCCGGGCCACCTGTAGCCACAAATAATCCTGCTGACTTACGCCACTCGATCAACTTACTTTTGAGTTCCAAACAAAGACGTTCTGCTGTTTTCTTGCCCACACCAGGGGCTTGAATTAACAATTGAATATTGCCAGTGATAATTGTTTGAACTAAATCTGGGAGTTCCAAGGTGTCTAGTAAGGCGATGGCCAAAGCTGCACCAACACCACTAACACTCAATAAGTGGCGAAACACTTCTTTTTCTCCTGGTGAACCAAAACCGTACAGTAACGGTACTTCCTCTCGGATTTGGTAATGGGTGAAAATTTGCACTTCACCTCCTGAGTCTGGCAGTTGTTTTACCAGTCGGGCCGGAATTTGTAAATCGTACCCCAATCCATTGACTTCCAAAGTGAGAATACAGCGATTACCACTACAGTTTTGAATACCAGCGACAATTCCTTTGAGATAACTAATCATTTTAAGAAACCAAAATGTTCTAAGCCTTCCAGTATGCCACCTGCACAAGAATTTTGTGCCAAGTAATGGTAGACGTTCGGGTGTTCGTTGTGCCATTGAAGTAACTCGGTCTGGGCATTCCCAACGATAATTCCCCGTTCTACTCCATTCGCGAATAAAGCAATATCATTGCCAGAATCACCACAGACTACCGTATGCTCTGCTACAAATTTCCATTTTTGCTGGAGAAACTCTACTGCCTGACCTTTATCGCTGCTCTGGGGTACAATGTCAAGGTCTTTGCCGAAGAAGGTAGATTAACTTTACATTTAATTTAGATTTCAGCAACTCTGACTCAAGCTGTGGTAAAATGGTGGATAATGATTGCTCAAGGAAAAAACTCACCTTTAAAGGACGCTGTTCTGATTCTGGTTGTGGTTTTAACTCAGGAAATTGAGTTGTTGTTGCGACTACCTTGTGACGATTCCATCCTGAAGAAATTTTTTCTGCCCAAGTGGAATCGGGATGAGGACTACCGTGAATGTAAATTTCCGTTCCCACAGATAAAACAAGGGCATCTGGATCTAAAAGATTTTTTGCCTCTTTCAGTTCTTGGTACAGATCAGGCGATCTCCCTGTTGCGTAAATAATCCTAGTGCCGTATTCTTGGCGATGTTTCTGCAAGCTGTTGTTCAATTGTGCTAGCACCTGCTCATCGCCAACGAGGGTATTATCTAAATCTGTTACAAAGAGAAATTTAGCCACAACATCCTCTTTTGTCAGTTTTACACCAAAAAGTGTATGCCGTTTTGGTACTGTAGGGTGGCTTTACACCAAAAAGTGTATGCCATTTTGGTACTCTTGAGTGGCAATTTGAACTTTTTCACTAAAAAATGAGTTGTATGCTGACTTTATTATAGTAGCAATCAGCTATCAGCATCTCAGTTAGGATAAAGTCTGTTAACTGTTGATCAGACTTACCTTATGGCTAACTCCTTCTAAGGCTGATAATTGAATACTGACTGTAAGGCGAATTGGAAAAAAGAATCCAGCAGAAGGATTTATATAATCTAGATGCAGACGGCGATCCCCAATCCAAAATCCAAAATGGTATAAGCCTTTGAGATTCTCATTAAGTCTGTGCAAAACAGGAGCGTTATGGAATGGCGAGTATCCCAAGGTTTTCTCTTCGATTAGCAGCCAAGATAAACCGGAACCAGAACCTCAGAACCCGATTGGGAATAGCAATTGGCAGTATTGCTTTTCTACTGTCTATATCAGCAAGTCTGATTGTCGGACACACTATCAGCGAACAGGTTAAATGCGATGTTGGTCGGTCACTAGCAGAACTAGCTTACCAGATGACGGATAAGCTAGACAGGGGAATCTTTGAACACTACCGTGACCTTCAAACTATCAGCACGCTTCACGTATTCAGCAATCATCATTCATTATCTCAACAACGTGTTTTCTTGAAAAAGCTGCAAAGCACTGACAATGATTTTGCCTGGATAAGTTTAGTTGATCGCAAAGGCGTTGTTGTTGCCAGTACTAACAAACCATTAGAGGATAAATTTTTATCACAAACTCCTCTTTTTGTCAAGAGGCAAAAAGCAAGTTATGTCAGTGAAGTGGATAAAGCGATGAAGGTGGCAGAATTATCACTCACTCCAACTGGGAAACCACAGCACTTTTTAAATCTACTTGTTCCCATGACAGATTTTCAAGGACATCCACAAGGTGTCTTGAGTGCTTATTTTAACTGGAATTGGGCTTATGAGGTCGAAAAATCCCTGTTGCATTCTTTGGACAACAAAATAGAAATATTTGTTCTTAGTCAAAATGGCGATTGGTTGTTGACGCCACCAAAATTTAAGGCAACATCTCTATCCTTAAAAAGTCTTCAAGCTGCAAAGGGCGGAATGAATGACTATGTGATTGAAAACTGGTTTGATAATCACACTTATTTAACTGGCTTTGCCAAGAGTGTTGAGTATCGTGGGTTAGGGTGGTTGGTGTTAGTCCGGCAGAAAACAGATGTAGTCTATAGTACTGTATGGCATCTGCAACAGCAAGTATTTATTTGGAATATGGTGCTATGGGGATTATTTGCTGTTTTGGGTTTGCTAGCAACGATGGCAATAACTAACCCCAGCTTAGCGATCGCAGTGGCAGGCGACTGCAACCGCGCAGGAGATCGACAACCCAAGCAACTAGAAGACACTCGTTTGGCTTTGGAAAAAGAAAGAGAAATGAGTGAACTCAAATCCCAATTTATAGCCATTGCCTGTCATGAGTTTCGCTCACCACTGACGACTATTCTCTTATCTTGTGACTTTTTACGAAACTACAGCGACAAAATATCAGAGGAGAAGAAACAGCGTATTTTCACTCAAATGAAATGCAGCATCAAACACTTAAATCAGGTATTAGAGGATGTTCTGCTTATTAGTAGATCACAAGTAAGAAAACTACAATTCAACCCTACCCCCCTCCATCTCACTAACTTCTGTCTAGATTTAGTCGAACAGCTACGGCTGAGTGCTGGCGAACAGCATCATCTCAATTTTATCAGTCAATGTGCCTACGATTCTTTTGCCGACGATATGCCTCTCGTCGATGAAAAATTGCTCCGGCAAATCCTCACAAATTTGCTTTCAAACGCTATTAAGTATTCGCCGCAAGGTGGCAATATCCAATTTAATTTGATTTGCGATCGCAATAGCGTAATTTTCTGCATTCAAGATGAAGGTATTGGCATTCCAAAAGAAGACAAAGCAAATATCTTTACCTCGTTTTTTCGATGCAGTAATACAGGCAAACTTCCAGGAACCGGACTGGGATTAACTATTGTCAAAAATGCCGTTGAGTTACACGGAGGTCACATGACTGTAGAGAGTGAACTTGGTTTGGGTACAACTTTTACCGTCATACTGCCACTGAATCATACCATTGCAGGAGAAAAGAACTTTCAGTTTTTGTAAAAGCTTGAGTTATGTAGTTAGGATTGGGATGGGTAATCGGTAATGGTAATTATCTACCCATCCAGTTGATACAGCAACGGTCAAAAGAATTTTGATGCTGTTCCCATAGCTACAAAAAATCGTTACCAAGTCGAGCTTGGTAACGAAACAATGAGATCAGTATTCAGCCTGAAATACTATGCATTTTTCAAAGCTGGCTACTAAAGGCTAAGTGCTTTTAAGGATTAAACCTGCTTCCAACACCACTTAAAAAGAGTACCACCCACTATCAGTTTTACGATTTCTAACACCCAATAACTACCGTGTAGCAAATTCATGTTTTCTGGAGTTTCAATTGTCTGAAACAGATTTAACTGAAGTCCAAGCGCAGACATTTGCGGGGTTAATAAATAAGTATCAATTAAACAAACGGCTACTAGTATTACAGATAAAACAACGACATTACGACGCCAGTTAGATTGAGTCTTGCTTAAAGCCAAAACTGAAGTTAATGCTAAGCCGGCGGTTAATAATTCAATCCGATTGAAATTCCAAAAAATTGTGTAGCCTGCTGTGGCGAAACTCGCTTGAGTCATCATCCCAGAAACATAAAGACTAGGCATAACTACCCAGTCCAAAATTAGGCTAGCACTGAGCCAGAAGCCTAAAGTCAACATGGCAACAGATTGCCAAACTGGACGCTTAAATTCTACGTTGGAAATAGCATTCATAAGGAATAATTGCCTGTGTGATGTTCTTAGTTTCTTACTTTGCCAGTGGTTTTGACAACAAATAGCAATTATCTTTTACAAAACAGTTAGTATCTTAACATTGTGGTCGCTTTTGTTTGTTCAGTTCGTTAATTAATGTTAAGAATGTAGTTATGTTTTTAAGCGATCGCACTCTACACAACAAACGCACTCCAAATAACACCCCACTTAGGAGTGATTTGAGTCATGCTCTTATCTTTTTGTGCTGCATACATATCCAGCGCAGGCACTTCAAAAAAGATATGACGAAGACGGTTGTCCTGTTTTAGGGTTTCCATTAGGGTGGGACATTAAAAAGCTGTATGGCGAAGATATGCATAACATTGATTATGTATGGATGCCGTATCCAACCAATATTAATCCCAAAGACATTGTTGAGGTGAAATTCTCACCTCAAAACGGAGACTTGTATGGGATCTTCGTGTACAAAATACCCGAAAATACTCCCTTGGCGATCCACTCGTCTAGGGACATCCAAAGAATAATTCTTCCCACGTAACAATGATTATCATTCTTGCATTTGGTAATTTCATTCCTTGGAAGTCCCTAAGGAACGTGAATCCCCTCGGCTTCTAGCCAGGGTGAGATCCGTTCGCCAGAAATGAGTAACAAGGAGGAAGAGATTGGCAGCAATACGTAGTATAACCCGGTGGACAGTGACATCCTCACATCAACGCAAAACGAATACCACGAACGGGATAATCTCCTCAATGCTCTCAAATAATGGTCGATCATTCGAGTAGGTATCAACCGGATGAGTTAGTTAGATGAGTCGTTGTATTTTTGATTCATCTAAAGCCCTAATATATCAGTGTCAGTTCTCAATAATCAAAAATTATTGAGAATATATCTACGTCGGGAAATTCTTACTCTGTAAACCTTTCGCCTTTTTGGGTAAGAGGAGGAGGATTTATGTGTATACGGTTGCCCGAAAAAAGGGGTAGTTTAATACCATAAAAAGTATATATTTACAAGTACCCAAAAAGGGTACTATAAAATATTAATAAAAAACGCCAAAATAAATTTGTCTATTTAAATCATTTTCTCGTTGAACAACGTTACGTAATAATGAATCAAACTGCTACACATCTATTTCTCTGTTTTGAAAGCCTTTCTCAAAAATCGACCTTGAAGCAAATCACCATTGACTTAACAGACAATGAAGCTGAAAAGCTTGAAGAGTACTGTGATAAGATAGGTAAATCAGAATCGGATGTGATTAGGAAACTTATTCAAGAGTTGCCAGAGACCTGACTATTTACGCCAAGCCCCTGAACCAAATTACAAAAGTTACCATACCTTACTGCTATTTGACGACCGAAAAGGTTATCACATTAAGGGTTAACTAATGTTGTATTAACATTAAAGTTGCTTGATATAAGTCCCGTTTCGGTAGAGTCTTGTTGCGTAGGCAAGCCCCGAATGAGTTCTCGAATCACATCCGTTGCTGCTCTGCCTGTCTTGTCACAATACTCTTCAAGCTTTTTAGCTTCATTTTCTGTCAAGTTTACAGTAATGCGCTTGAACGCCCATTTTTTGTTCATACTGAAAATTTTCTGGTGATACAAAAACCGAATGAAGACAATTATCTTCATTCCGAGAGTGAAGTTCAACATACTCACGGAGTAAAGATTATGGATATTGAAATTTTTCCCTGTTACATGTTGGCGCTTTTATTTTGATTAACTAACAACTTCTTTTGGTGAGCTTCTAATATATTTGGTTTTTCGGAGTTCGCCAAATGATCGCTCTCTATATTTTTTGGTTTTATTCCTATAGTTTTTCACTCACCCCCCTATCATAATCTTTGTTTGCGTACTTGTTCTCCTGAGAACAGCAGTAATTTATACAATTATAAGCCCGATCTGTCTGGTGATGCCATAGGCTTGCCTGACCCTTGTTCTGGTGCGTCCGCTACTTGTCACGCTTGCTTAGAGAGGAGGGGTACGTCCCTAAAGCTATTAGGTGAAACTCGTTCAGACGCGACGAACCTCGTTCGCGCGCTCACTCTTCAGCTCCGTTTTTCTGTATGGCGAGCTTACTAACGGGACTTAAACATTTTTGCTAAAAAAAATAAGCCTCAAAACCTTACAGGGCACGGGAAATACACCAAATGCCTAAAAATGCCTGAAACCCAGATATATCAACAAATCAGGTAAAACGATGTCAACGTCTCTCTGTATACACATTTGAGCTTCTTTTCTGTGTATTTTTTGTCTAAGTCGCACTAAGAAAAAAGATATCAACCGGAACGCATTCGCTTGTGATTTGTCATCGACTGCTACATATTTAAATTGCACCTTGACAATATCCGTTTATCCAGCGGCATGAACTTTATGAAACTTTATACTAAATGCAAAAAGCGCCCTCTACTTATGGAAGGCGCTTTTGCTATAGAGAGACACTCAGTTATCGTGTCTCTACATTATGATTAACCGTTGATTGCAGGTGCAGAGAGTGCAACAGGTGAGGATTCACCAGCAGCCAAGTCGAGAGGGAAGTTGTGAGCGTTGCGCTCGTGCATTACTTCCATACCTAAGTTGGCGCGGTTGATAATGTCTGCCCAGGTGCTGATGACACGACCTTGTGAGTCAATCACACTCGAGTTAAAGTTGAAACCGTTGAGGTTGAATG
>JAQYWN010000384.1 GCA_029379265.1 Rhizonema sp. NSF051 | reverse complement strand
GGATTAATGAATACTCATCTAGAGTTAGACGCTTATATATTTGAAGGAAGAATTACAAGTGAAGTGGTTATTTCTTGCCTCGATAAATTTGCCGAAAATATTCAAATAACAACCGTTGTCATTATGGATAAAGCATCCTTCCATAGAAGCAAGAAGATTCGCGAAAAAATTAGCGAGTGGAAAGAGAAAAAATTAGAGATATTTTGGTTACCATCTTACTCCCCTCAATTGAATTTAATAGAAATTCTCTGGCGATTTATGAAATATGAATGGATAGAAATAGATGCTTATCAGAGTTGGAAAAATGCGCGTTAATTATGTTGAAAAAATCATTCGAGATTTTGGAGAAAAATATGTAATTAATTTTGCATAAGTACTTAATAGTGACGACGCGCCCGTCACAGTCTATCTCAAACTGCATCCAGCCGTTATCAACTGTTTTGGCTTGCGGCAATTCGCTGGTTTTGATGGTAATTTCTAACTTGCCAGTAATCATTTTGCTCGAATCAGCTTGCAACAGATTACCATTCTAGGGTTTTATTGTGATCAATGTCCTCTTATTCGTAAAGAAAATCTCTTCAGTTCTACTCTCGCCTGCTAGAATGCTGCCTACCCCCTGCCACTATTTCAAAGGTAGGTGTTTAAGAAAGTTGCAAAATAAAGGTATGATAGTTAGGGTTCGTGTAAAAATAACCTGAACAATTTTTATGTGGAAGCTAGATTTGCAATCCGTTTGAAATAAAATTTGTACAACATATTTTTACATGACACCTTAAACAAGGTTTGTCGGCAGAAACCACAAATTCAGAGGGTGCGATAGCGAAGCGCTGCTGCGAAGCGCAGATCGCATTCAAATATCCTTGGTTTTCTGCCAATCGTCTAAAGCCCCAATCACAAAGCTAGCAGCCGGATGATTCAGGAATTGAGCTAAAGCTTGAGTGCCGCCTGCTTTTAATGCACTAAGTATTCGTTGTGCTAAAGTTTGGTCACTATCAATGTACTCAATGGCTTGAGTTGCGATGCCTTCGGCAACGGCTTAAGCCGTATCGCCATTTTCCCAGCAGTAGTCTGAGTCGAGTAAGACTTATCTAACTGTTCTAGTAACTTTTGAATTTCAGCAGCAGCTTCAGCAAAGCTTTGTCTTTGGGCGGCGTAATAATTACCTTGTACGTAGTTGCCTTCAATACGTTCATTATAATTACCACCACCTGTGTTAATATTGCGTCCATCACTCACCGTTGTATCTCCTTGATTCTGAGTATTGTTATTACCCTGTGCGGCTTGCATCCCACCGCTCCGGCGACGGCTATGGCTCCGGCAAAAGCTATGGCGACGGCGACGACTCCGGCTCCGGTGACGGCTCCGGCGACGGCGACGGCGATGACTCCTAAAACCGCTTGTACTCCTTGGCGAATTGTTACGAAAAAGAAGATAACCAATAAAACTATAAGAGTCCAGCCTGCAATGTGATATGCTACTTGCTCATCTTTGTCCGAATAAAATACTAACCACGCTGTAAGAAAGCCAGCAAGAGCTGAAAGAAATCCTGATAGACCCATTAGTACCCACGAAACTACCACTAAAACAGTAGCCCACCGCTTTTGCAATCCAGCCCTAGCATGACTGAAATTAGCATTTTTTAGAATGGCATTGCTAAAATCAGCACTACGGATATCTGCACCAATAAAGTTCACACCCTCAAGATTTTGACCTCGAAAGGAGCGCCCTCGGAGATTTTGACCGAAATAGTCTGGTGGCATAGCTTCCATAGGACGATGTTTGTACTTCAGATCTGATACACATTGAATATCATGTTTTCCAGATCGCAAAGCTACGATAACATCAAAGCTTTTCCCATGCTCACAGTTAGGAAACATGCCCGATGATGAAGAGCTTGAGCCCTCCACTATCGTTTTCTTTGAATTGTGCAAATCACTTACATCGGATACTCCCGCATCGCTACATCAATCGCCACAAGGTCATAGGGTGGATCAAATTGTCGTCTATCCTTGATTGGAATCAGTACTGCCAATACCCCCATTTTTATAGGCAAATCTTTGACAGGAGTGTTGACACACACTCCTGTCATACAAGCCCACTCGTACCATTGTTGCTGCTCAGGTGTCATTGAAGAAGAATCTCGTTTCTCAGGCTCCGGCTTCTTTAATAACCAGCCTTCTTCCAGGCATTTCACGAAATATCCCTCACGATTGGAGACTTTGCCCTCTTTCGTCTTTTGATCAACGTAAGCGATCGCCTCCACAAATTTCTCCCCATACGCCGCCCACAACTTCTCTGCTTTGGCTGGGATTAAATGAATCTCCGCATTTTTCAGCATCTCCATGATTTCAGTGGGGAATGGGGCAGCACTACCATTCGCAACACTCTTAACCGCTGTCATACCTGGTTTTTTAGAAGCTATAACCGAACGTTGCTTCATTTCAAGAGGTACACCTCTGACTGCATTCTGCAAATAATTTAGAAAGTAGCCCTCTTTGTCGTCTTGAATGACAATCTCCCCAGTCTTTCTGAGTTGAACTGTCGCATCCAACATTGCGTCTTCCCCATACTCAGTTAAGCAATAATGCATCTGAGGAGTTGTCAAAATAACACCCATCGCTTTTAGAGTCTGAGAAAGCTGCAGCGACACCACCACTTCAGCTTCTTCTGACTGTTTACCAACACCCTTAAAAAGCTCAGATTCGGTTTGAAAGCATGCATTCAGTAACCGACTTCCAACATTTGCCAGCGTCTTTAGAATGAGTAGGGGGATTTTGCTGAAAGCGATCGCTCTCCCCACAACTTTCTGCGCCGTTAGTCCTTCCTCATCCATCTGCCGCTGAATTTCTACCCCCGTGTCTTGGTCATGTATCGGAGGAATTTGAGCATATCGGTTTCCATCCGGTAAGCTGCGCCAAATCGAGGGGATGTCCGTGATAGGGATACTAACTTCAAGTTGTTGTTGTTTATTTATTAATTTATTAACAACAACACTGTTTGGGTCCGAATTAGGGTCATCCAAATTTTGGACTGGTTCGGTTTCTACTGGTGTTTCGAGATTCTCAGTACTAGGAAAGGGGATAACTTTAGGGGTGTCCTTTTTATGGACTACTGGCTGTGGTAACCACTCCTCTACTGGCTTGAAAAAATATTCGTTGCTTGTGCCAGAGCGTAAGTTCAGTTCAAGAATATTTTGCTCTACTGCTTGATCTAGTCCTTTGAGGATTGTTTTCCTGTTGCAGCCTGTCCTTTGTGCCACAGAGGATGCGGATTCTGTAAAGCTATTGCCGGAAATCATGCGGTAAAGGACTTGGTTGAGGGCAAATGATTCACAGAGCGTTGGCTTGGACTCAACTATCTTGCAAAATCTACATACTACTGTTTTTAGCAATTCAGGTGAGAGGCTGTCTATCCACTCTAAACTTACCTGGTTGAATGCGAGGTTTTGCGATTGAGAATCTTCCGGTTCAAAGTCAGCAGAATCTGTTATGATTGGTATCATAAATTTTTAAAATTCAAAGTTTTTTAATCCCCTACGGCGAGCAGAACAACTAGCTGTAGGGGTTTTTGTATCATCTATAAATGATACAGGTAAAGTGTGCAACGGATACACACAGCCAATAGTAAAAAAAAGATAATAATTGCTCTTGTTTACATCTTCCGAAAAGATAATACGAAAATTGACATTTATTACAAAACTTAACATACTACTCATTCGTGGCAGGCAGGAGCTAAATCGGCTTTACTGTAAGGACTCTACGCTCCTACGCGCGAACCAGGAGTACTCGTTCGTCTCAGTATTAATATTTATTAAGGGTAAGCTTCTATATTCTAGAACTAGTCTTCTACTGAGCGCAATAGTTCTTCGCGGCTGTTACAAGTTGGTTGTAGATGGTTGCAACTCCAAGGTTTTTTATACTTACTGCAAGGTTAGATATTACCCAGATCAGTCTGCACTGTAGCTGATAAAAGTGAAGCCACGTGGCGATAAATTTATCAGAGGAAATAATAAATTTGTTAGTACTGGAAAGATTGGTAACAAAGCTGGGTGGCAAGTAGAGAGGATTTCTTCGTAAACTGTCAGTGGCGATGGTCGCGCAGCTCACCTCCCTTGGCATCGCTCTCCCATTTATTTCTTTGGATCTGTTCTACCACATCTGTTTCATCTCCTCAAAATCGTGTTAATCTATAGAAAAGCAAGGCAGTTAAAGCATTTCAGTCCTTAATGGGTGACAAGTGGGTGTTAAGTATACCCCAAAGTCTTTCAAAGTTTTTATCAAAATATGACACCCTTAAGGGATATACATGGGGGCTACTTAGGGTATATTTAATGAATTGAGGTGTTGTACCCCACTTGACACCCATAAATTCTAATAGTGTTCCATAAAACTAAATGCCGTTCCCGACGTAACCGTGCGAAACTCCACTCTAGAGAGTACTCTCATGCGCGAAGCGATCCTGCCAGAAGCTTCTGTCCGGAAGACTTCGCGCGAAGTCTGTGGGAGAGAGTACTCTCATGCGCGGGCTTCGCACTCGTCTACGGCATCCTAGCTTGAAACTCCTATATTTATGCATGGAGTTACCCACAACTTACACCTTTTTATTGCCCCAAAGATGCTGACTGATGCTGCTCTAAATCATGGTTTCAAGCTCCTGTAGCTTTGAAGTCAGGGCTTGGCGCAGTTCGGTAAGTCGGGTTGGCTCCAATTCTTTTAGGTCAATCGATTGGATGGTTTTGATGGTTTTTTCCATCTGTTTGTCCTGCTTGGTTTTGGCATCAGAGGAATTGTGCTGCAAGAGCGTTTGCTTGACGAGTGTTCTAGTCTGCGAGAGTGATAGTTTTTCTTGAACGACTTGCTGAGTTATCTGAGTGCGAATTGCCACAGCTTCAGTTTCATCAACCCTTAATGCAATAGCGGAGAGTTTGTTGAGTTCTCTGGCTTTGCTGCTTTCCAGTCCAACAGAGCGAATGACACTCTTGATATCTTCTGCCAGTTTGAGTAAAGGAAAGATATTGTTGTTGATGGATACTGGATTTAATTGTAGCCCCAACAGAACTGAGACAATTTCTTGTTCCGAAATGTCTTTGAAGTCAGCCGTTTCTAGCCACTGCTGTTGAGTTGTCAGGTCGGCATCCTTAATCAGTGCAAGATCCTCAAGGGTCTTGTTACGGATTAGGCGGTTAATAAAAGCATTCAGAAATGAAGGAATCTCGTCTGACTCGTCTTTTAAGTCGGGATGTTTATGAATGATTAATTGTCGCAAAGCAGCTGCTAAGTCAAGGTCATGAAGTTTTTGAGAGTGAATACTAGTTACTAGTTGACCTTCAAACACCACGGCTGAGTCTAAAGTATCTTCAATAGGCAGAAACACAGCTTTAAGAGTTGTCATTCCGGCTAAAGGAGCCGATCTCCACCTAAGTTCTCCGTCAAATAATTTGTACCGTCCGTCAGGTTGTGGAATGAGTACAATTGGGTTTTTTTGCCCCTGTCGGCGCAGACTTTCCACTCGTTCAGTAATCACTGATTGCGGAAAGGTTTGTCTGGGTTGAGTCGGGTCGCGATCAATGAGGTTGATTGCAATCTCGTGTACTCCGCTTTGAGCCGCCAGTTGATTGGTGAGTGACTCAATTTGTTGCTCTAATGCAGTTTTTTCTTCAGGACTGAATGCATTTGCTCGTCTTTGTGTAATTTCCGCTTCGAGTTCTTCTACTTGGCTTTTTAGTTGGTGGATTTGCTGGGACTGCCCCGCCTGTCCAAATAGTTGAGTTATCTCCACGGGTTTTTTGCTTGCCATCACGATTCCTCTGTCATCAACTTGATTAGGCGGTTCACAATTGGGTTAAAGTCTTCATTAGCATCATATCCCGGTCGATACAAATGTAAGGGTAGTCCGGCTCCACTGGCTTTGATGTGGTAATTCGATTCTCGAATGTAGGGAAAGCACTGGATTCCCATCTGTTGAATCAGGAAGGGGAGAGTTTTGGCAGGGTCAATGTCAGTTCTTTGTTTCCCTTTTTTGTCTAACCCGAGAATATCTCGGTGTGCCCCTACATCGTATAGGTCCACCCGTGTGGGCACAAAACCCAAAATTTCCGGTTCTGGTTTGAGTCTTAAGTCATCCACTTTGCTATAGAACCAATCCAAAAAGCCCGCGAAAGCTCCCGTATCTTTATATTCAGGCTTAATGGGAACAAGTACGTGTGTACTGGCTGCTAGTGCTATTAACCCCATCGGCTCTAAAGAGGCAGGAGTATCAAAGATAATCAAGTCGCTGTTTAATGGGAAGTCGGACAATCTATCTTTGAGAGTATAGTGACGGCGATTGTAATTATATATTTCTCCAATGCTTTCTTCTAGAAATGCCCCCCCTTGAATGGCCGTTACGGTGTCAAGATACTCAGACCAAAGCGGGACAAGAGGGTAATCGCCTTTGAATGTTTTTTTAAGGACACCAGCAAGAGATTGTTCCATTGACGCTGGGGTCAGTCTAGCAAAAATGCACAATGACCCGTTTTGGTCGAGTTCTATCAGGGTAACTTTATACCCTTTTGCGCCAACAGCATATGCTAAATGGGTTGCCATCGTGGTTTTCCCCGATCCGCCCGCATTGCTGGCGATTGTTAACCGAATCTGGTTTCGGCATGGTTTCTTTTTCATCAATAAGTGAAACTAACGTTAGTTTTGCTTTATTTTCGGGTAAAAAACCTTTAAGAAGGCAGGAAGTTGAAGGCAGCTACGTATCCCCTGAACGGAAGCTACGACTGGCTTTGATTGGGTAAGGCTACCCCTTGACTCACAAGTGATCGCCCAGACAGTTTGGACATCTCCTTGAGGGAATTTATTTCCTTCAGCATAACTGCTTTCTGCCTTTCTCGATAAATTAATTGTGACGTGGCTCACTTAAATAGATCGGGATGTCTGGAAACCCCGCGTACCCATACGGGGAAGCAAGCTACAAAGGAGTGTCTCCGCTCTTAAGAAGAACAATTGCCCAGGAATTAAAGGAATTGGTAATTGTTCGGTGTTTATATCGGAGATGAAAGACGTGAAATCTGCGGCAAAGCTCGCCTGGATCAGCAACCTCCGACAGACTGACAGCACCCAGGCGATCGCCACAGAGAAAACCATTGTATTTAGGACCAGCCCTTTCAAGGTGACCTTTTCCTACTTGTGGTTAAAAAGATTTTAGTTTATTTTACTGGGTGATAAAGTCCGTCTTTACCCGGACGCCATGCCATACTGCTGGGATCTTTAGAGCGGCACCAACTTTCAAAATTTTTGGGACTATTGCCCATCTTTTCTCGCTCCAAAGTTGCCAAATCAATTCCTAGTCTCTTAGCCAGATTTTCCCCGGTATAAGCTTCAAGCTCCAGCTGTGGTGGATGAAAGTTGAAGGGTTGCCGTTTTGTAGGAGTTGAAAGTTGACGCTGCCCAAGTAATACGAAGTTGCCAAAGATAGTATCTTTACAATTCGTTAAATATTACATAGCCAA
>JAQYWN010000383.1 GCA_029379265.1 Rhizonema sp. NSF051 | reverse complement strand
CAATTATTGTCATAAATCTAGTATATTACACTTAGCTCATCATGTTTTTAGATAAAGAACGTCTTCAAGCACGAAGGCTTGCAAACCTGTCATTAGTAAATGGAGCGTAGAAATCAAGCAACCTAAAATAGACAAAAAGCTTACTGTATAAGTCTCTTAACTTTAGTCTTATTGAAAGGGCAATAAGGTCACGATCTTATCTCCGTTGCCACTAGCAAGCATCTTACCATCTGGGCTAAAAGCAACGCAGTAAATTGGACCTTCATTGATTGTGAAACTACGAAGTTCCTTGCCTGTCTCTACCTGCCAAAGCTTGATCATCTTGTCTTTACTGCCACTAGCAATGAACCGTCCATCTGGGCTGAAAGCAACAGCACAAACTTGATCGGTATGTCCTGTGAGAGTCCGAAGTTCTTTGCCACCTGAGAGTTGCCAAATCTTAATAATCTTGTCTGCACTACCACTAGCAATCAATTGCCCATCTGGACTGAAGCTGACAGAATTAATGCCGCCCAAAAAATCAGAATACCCCCTTAGAGTAAGGAATTTATCTTCAGCTAAATACCAAATTTTGATAGTTTTATCATTTCCGGCACCACCACTTGCTAAAATTTTGCCGTCACGGTTGAATGCTACGCATAAAACCTCGTCTGCGTGCCCTGGAAGAGTATAAATCTCTTTATGTGTCTCTATTGACCAAAGCTTGATAGTCTTATCTTTACTGCCACTGGCTAATGTCTTTCCATCCGGGCTAAACGCTACAGAGTAAATTTTGTCTTTATGCCCTGTGAAGGTACGAATTTCCTTTCCCATCGCCACATCCCACAACTTTACAGTTTTGTCATCACTACCACTGGCTAAAGTCTTAGCATCTGGGCTAAATGCTACTGAATTAACTCCCCCAAATACGTCCGATTCTCCGTGTCCTTTGAGAGTGAAAGATTCTTTACTAACCAAATGCCAAATTCTAATAGTTTTATCATCGCTACCACTGGCTAAAGTTTGTCTGTTTGGACTAAAGGCAATGGACATCACCTTGCCTGAATGTCCTTTAAAAGAGTTGATTGATATCGAGTTCTGCTTTGTTGGCTGAGATATTGGTGCGGGAGCAGGAGATGTGGATGGAGTTGTGGCGGGGTTTTGGACTGGATTGCTTGCTATCACTGGTGTTGGCTGAGATATTGGTGCAGGAGCAGGAGATGTGGATGGAGTTGTGGCGGGGTTTTGGACTGGATTGCTTGCTATCACTGATGACGCCTGGAGATCTGGATTTGCTGATTGTAGCGGTGACGCCACTGGTGCAAGTGATATGACGTTTATTTGAGATGGTTTAGGTTTCAATTCTTCTGACTTTTGATTTTTTTCACCTTGCTGCTGTTCTATCTTAGTCAGCCATCGAGTTAATCCTTGGAGTTCGGTTTGGAATTGGGTAATGGCTCCCGTGAATTCCTCTATCTGCTTGTAAGTACTTGTACTTAACTGTTGTGTGAGGGCATCAAGTTCAGTTAAGCGCTGTCTAAGGGCATCCACATTATTTGCCTGCCGATGTTGTTGTAATTCTTGGATTTGCTGTTGAGTAGTTGTACTTAATTGTTGTGTGAGGGCATCAAGTTGATTGAGTCGTTGGCTCAAGGGATCAATTTGTTGTTGAGTGGTTTTGGTTAATTGTTGCGTCACAGCATCAAGTTGAGTTAAACGCTGCCTGAGAGCGTCGATATTATTTGCCTGCCGATGTTGCTGTAATTCTTGGATTTGCTGTTGAGTAGTTGTACTTAATTGTTGTGTGAGGGCATCAAGTTGATTGAGTCGTTGGCTCAAGGGATCAATTTGTTGTTGAGTGGTTTTGGTTAATTGTTGCGTCACAGCATCAAGTTGAGTTAAACGCTGCCTGAGAGCGTCGATATTATTTGCCTGCCGATGTTGCTGTAATTCTTGGATTTGCTGTTGAGTAGTTGTACTTAATTGTTGTGTGAGGGCATCAAGTTGATTGAGTCGTTGGCTCAAGGGATCAATTTGTTGTTGAGTGGTTTTGGTTAATTGTTGCGTCACAGCATCAAGTTGAGTTAAACGCTGCCTGAGAGCGTCGATATTATTTGCCTGCCGATGTTGCTGTAATTCTTGGATTTGCTGTTGAGTAGTTGTACTTAATTGTTGCGTCACGGCATCAAGTTGATTGAGTCGTTGGCTCAAGGGATCAATTTGTTGTTGAGTAGTTTTGGTTAATTGTTGCGTCGCAGCATCAAGTTGAGTTAAACGCTGTCTGAGAGTGTCGATATTATTTGCCTGCCGATGTTGCTGTAATTCTTGGATTTGCTGTTGAGTAGTTGTACTTAATTGTTGCGTCACGGCATCAAGTTGATTGAGTCGTTGGCTCAAGGGAGCGATTTGTTGTTGAGTACTTGCGGTTAATTCTTGCCTCAAGGCATCGAATTGACTTAAGCGCTGTTTTAGGTTGTCTATATTCTGCTCTGGCTGCTTTTGCTGTAATTCCTGGATTTGCTGTTGAGTAGTTGTACTTAATTGTTGTGTGAGGGCATCAAGTAGATTTAGGCGCTGTTTCAGGGGATCGATTTGTTGTTGAGTACTTGTGGTTAATTCTTGCCTTAAGGCATCGAATTGACTTAAGCGTTGTTTGAGGGTATCTATATTTTGCTCTGGCTGCTTTTGCTGTAATTCCTGGATTTGCTGTTGAGTAGTTGTACTTAATTGTTGTGTGAGCGTATCAAGTAGATTTAGGCGCTGTGTAAAAACATCAAGACTCTGCTGCTGATTATTCTGTAATTCCTCAAGCTGCTGCTTATTTGTTGCACTTAATTTTTGCGTGAAAGTATTGAAGTTTTCCAGGCGCTGTCTGAAGGGATCCATCAGTAGATCTAATTGAGCGATCGCGCCTTGCTTATGCTGCGGATTCAAAGACTTCAACCTTTCTCGATTGGCTATATTCAAGCCAATGGTTATAATCAAGGGTACTAATGCGTAAACTACCTGTTGCGTTGCCGCAGTTATCACAATTCCCATTGCAGACAGAGAAAGAAAGATGTATTCGCTAACTTCTAGCCAGTGGAGTTTGCTCATAAGGTGACTGCTGTACTTGAGGCTTGAAAAAAAGATCTGCCACTGTTTCAAGGGCGTACCCTCATCTTCTTCCAAGAAACTTCTTCAATCTGTGTTTAGAATTCCTTATTAGCGTAAGTTGCTAGTTATATAGACGCTTGCTGATATGGGTAATGGAGAAAGAATTATTTGCTTCGTCAGCCAATTACCCATAACGAACGATCTTTTTTGTAGCGCAAGCGAACCACACGCCACACGTGCTGCGCCGCTTAGCAACTTGGGTGATACCAATATTTCTCAAAGGAGGCAAATAGACGTAGGAGCAGGGAAAGTTATATCATGTTCAGTAAATAAGTTATAAATAAAAGATAGGTTTGTAGTTGCGCTTTAGCGCTCTTAGCAATTTGAGAGCGCTAAAGCGCAACTACAAACATCATTATAAGTGTTCAAACGAACATAGTATTGTTCGTTCTTGCAGGATATTTGATGTCTAGCCAACTTTTAGGGAGTTGGGATTAGTTAGTTTCATAGTAGACAATCAACATTTGTTTACATATTTAAGTTTTTTGCACCACCCTACTGAGTAAACGCTTAAGCCATTGGAAAAATCTCACAAAAAGCGATTTATGCTTTAACCTACTACCCGATGTAGAAGAAGTCTGTTTGTCTGTCGGCTTACCTTCCAAGTTTGCCGCTTTATCTAAGTCTGAGGTAGCTCTATATTCATATCCCAGTAGGGAGCAGATATATCCACGATATTTGTATGCTTCAACGTAGTAAGGATTGAGACGAATCGCATGGGTAAAATCTGCGATCGCTTCTGGGTATTTGCCTAGTTTTACATTCTCCACTCCCCATAAGTATAAAGTTTCGGCATGGGAGTGATTTGTGTAAACTTTTGTTTGAGTTTGTTTTGTTTGAGTTTGAAAAGGTCGATCTACAGGTTTCGGCTGATAAGACTTAACCTGATTGTAAGCTTCGTTAATTTTTTTGATTTTATCCTCAGCTTCGTGCTTTTGCTTTTGATCGGGAAAACGATCAGGATGCCAAATCTTCGCTAGCTGGCGATAAGCTTGCTTCACCTCCTCTTGTGATGCACCGGGTTCTAGTCCAAGGATATTGTAGGCATAATGAATATCGAAGGCTTCGCTCATACTGGGAAATCAGCAGCAAGTAAATCTATATTAACTATTCTGAGAAATTTTCTTCATCAGATAAGTATTCTACTCCGCGTCCCCAACCCATTTTTTTTTGTCACTCACCACTATTAGTGTATAAAGTAAATTATTCTCTTTTTTGTAGTCAGCGCTTGCGCCTTCAAAAACTTGAAGACTAAAGTTTATACTACAAACCTCTTACAATTGCTGTGATAGAATACTACTCCCGAACCGCTCCTACTTTTTTCGGTGCCCTTTATATTACTGTTTAGGAAGAGTTCGAGAAGAAATTGCATTGGTAATCTTACACCAGAGCTTCGGGGAGTATGAATACCTAATTTAAATAACCGCTCCTGAGCCAATTGCCGCACTGTAAGTCAAAAAGAAAACAGGTACTCTTACACCGGAAAAGCAGTAAGTAAGTCAGTCAGTGCAATGAATGATGACTAAATCGTAGTTGCGCTCGAGCGCTCTACGTACAACTGCGAACGGAATCTAGATATTTTACATTTCGTTACATAATTATTTTTTTTCTTGCCGACTTTCTGAGTATCGCCAAATCTTGATTGTCTTGTCTCTACTACCACTCTTCTAGGGTTTTGCCATCGTCTATGATTAATGTGGAGGCGATCGCTCATACTGGGGATAGGCAGCATTCTCATATTTATGATCAGTATTCCCAGCAATCCTCTTAATTCAACCCAAACACCTCACAGCGGCTACCACTGGGACGGTAGTAGTCGTCGTTTCTTTGAAGGTTGGTATTACCGCGTAACCTTGCCAGTTGGTCAAACCTTCGCTTTCATGTATTCTATTGAAGATCCCATTGGCGGTAAACCCTACAGTGGAGGCGCAGCACAAATTTTAGGTCCTGATGATCAGTATCTGTGGCGGACTTTTCCAGATGTCGGCAAATTTTGGGCAAGCCGTGATGTGTTGGCTTTTGGCCATTGGGGTAAAACAGACTTAAACACTACACCTCTCTATCTTTTACCCGCAGAGTTTGAACGTCATGTACAAGAAGGCTACCAAGCCACAGCTATCTTGAATCAGGGCACAATTCACGATCCTGCTAGTGATCGATATTGTCGCTGGCAGTATGAAATCGAGCCACTCTTAGGCTGGGGCGATAAAGGAAGTCTTCAGCAATCTACTGCCGGATGGTTATCATTTTTACAGATTTTTGAACCAGGATGGCAAATCTTGATGGCGCACGGCTTGGCGACAGGTTGGATAGATTGGAATGGCAAGCTCTACGAATTTACTAAAGTCCCAGCCTACGGGGAGAAAAATTGGGGAGGCGCTTTTCCGAAAAGATGGTTTTGGGTGAACTGCAATAGCTTTGAAGGAGAACCAAATCTCGCATTAACTGCTGGTGGTGGAAGGCGCGGAGTATTGTGGTGGATGGAATCTGTAGCGATGATTGGTTTGCACTATCGCGATAAATTTTATGAGTTCGTCCCTTGGAATTCACAAGTTACTTGGGATATTCAGCCTTGGGGAGGATGGAAAATGCATGCTAAAAATGCCAGGTATGAGATTGAATTGACAGGGACTACCAATTTACCAGGGACTCCCTTACGTGCCCCCACAACTGAAGGTTTAGTTTATTGCTGTCGTGACACCATGCAGGGACAGTTAAACTTAGAACTGCGAGAATTCAGCAGCGGGGAAATGAAAATTATCCTACAGGCACACAGTTCTTTGTGTGGATTAGAAACAGGTGGCGAATCTTGGCTAAATTCTTGGCAGTCCCGCTAAAAATGGTATCATATTAATGATATCAAATTGGGGCTGTAGCTCAGCTGGATAGAGCGAGCGCCTCCTAAGCGCTAGGCCGCCGGTTCGAACCTGGCCAGTCCCGTTGTATAAAGTTCCTGGCAAATTTCAGTCTGGGCATATTGCTCTTATCTTCTACTACAACATCCTAAAAAAAATAAATTTGGTCGGAAGAGCCTTGTGTCTGCTTGAATAACGAATAAAATCGTGCATGGTTTATAAACTACCTGTTGCTTTTGAGTACAGCTCAAAGAGATACTATTGGCGAGTCAAAAACCTAACTTCTAAACTAACGGAACCGTATTAGCATAAATTTCTTCCCTGGTAAGGAAAGAACAAAAAACTCCTCAGATCCTTCTATGAGGATTTGATAAAGAATTAGCTACTCCCCTGACTGGGTGTACAATTTCTATGTTCTTTTTAACTTACAAGAGTGTCCTTGGCAACTGACAGATTCTTTTGGAGGGAAGCCCTTCTGCGACTGTCCTTGTCTTGGCTGTAGCCGCAGGCTTGCACCTGCGCGTCTACATTCATTTAGGTATTCATCTGTAGCGGTTCAGTGAGTAACAATGAAGCCGTGAAAACCTCAACCGCTGAAAAATAAATCAAATTTGTATTTAGGTATATTTTTCATATCTCTACCAGCATACATAATTATTCTTTTAAAAGAAAAAGTAAAGTCCACGTAGACGAAGTGATAGAACCTTGAATAAACTACTTTTTAAAGGAATTTTTTCTCGGTTTACCATCCTAGCCCTACCGCTCATGCTATGGTGGGGCTACAACGAAATCAAAAGCCAGCTTGAACCACCTCAAGCAATTTTGGTCTTAGGTGGTTCAACAACGAAATTGGAGAGAGAGAAGTTTACAGCAGAATTTGCCCGTAAGCATCCCAATATCCCAATCTGGATTTCTGGAGGTAGCCCACCACAGCCAACTCAAAAAGTATTTGCAAAAGCAGGAGTTAGTCCTAAGCGTTTGCACTTAGATTATGAAGCAAGCAATACAGTGGAGAACTTCACAACCATTGTAGATGAGTTGAAATCTAGTGGAATTAAAAACGTATATTTAATTACCTCAGATTACCATATGCGTCGTGCCCGCATCATCGGTGAGATTGTTTTAGGTAGTCGTGGGATTAGTTTTAAGCCAGTCACAGTTCCCTCTCGCCAAGCTTCTGAACCAATTCAAAAATCCATCCGCGATGGAGCCAGAGCTTTAGTTTGGGTAGTAACGGGTTATACGGGTGACAACGATCCTAAAGATCAACGGTGAATCAAAATTAGCTTTCCTCAGTTTTTACATTAACCATAGTAGAAAGATTTCTCAAAAGTTGAAGGAATTGAGAAATCTTTGCCTAATTAGTTCGATTCCTTTTTTATACCAATTTAGGACTTACGCAAACTCTACTTGTACAAGAGCGTTCTTAGGAGTGCGAGACGCTAAGGCGGTTCAATAAATCTAGGACTTACGCACTGTACAAATTAACCATAATATGGATAACGGTATTCTGTCGT
>JAQYWN010000382.1 GCA_029379265.1 Rhizonema sp. NSF051 | reverse complement strand
GCTAAAGGCTGATCTGCAAATACAACTTGGTATCAGATCGAAATTATTGCAAATGCATGGAATAAGAGTTATGTCAATGCACAACTCCTATTATATATTAAGATACCAGCTTTTAGCTGATTACTTGTAAGATGAATATTTTCTCTTCCAATCCCAGCTATTTTACCGTTAAATCGATGATTCCTCTGATATTAGGAGGATGTTTAGCTCTGATTTCCTACCCTACCCCAGCAAAAGGGCAAATCAACATAAAAGGCATTTTGCTGACTCAACGACCCTCTGTGTATCAAAATTTACCACCAGCCCCGCCTATTCCAGGCACTGGTTCTAATGATGACTTATTACCTGCATTGCCAACAAGTTCACCAGGTTATACGACTCCCCAAAGATTCATAGACTTCCAAGCAGCGCCATCATATCAAAATAACCGAAATAGAGGCTACACAGACGAACAAGCAGCGCCATCATATCAAAATAACCGCAATGGGCGATACTTGGTTTACGTAGATAGTAATAACTTCCAACGATTGCAACAAGTATATCAGATTGAACCAGGAGCCTATATACGCAGGTTTCAAGGACGTTATATCATTCAAGCAGGAGTTTTTAACAGAGAATCCAACGCGAAGGAGCGTGTTAGAGAACTAAGGTCTCATGGTATATATGATGCACGGTTGGTCAACTTCTCTAACAGGCGGGAAATCAGCTACTCTCCTAGTCAAAACAATTTTGTCCGGCATCAGTCTAAGTCTTACTATGTAGCCATTCCGGCTAAATCACAAGACTTACCCTTCATAGAAGATAAAGTTAGGCGTAGTGTGAGATTTAATATAAGTGTAAGTGCCAGAAATCATCCTCGAGGGTCTCACGTAGCAGTTGGACCATTTTACCAGTACTTAGACGCAGAAGCATGGAACAACTATCTGCAAAAACAGGGATTCGCTAATGCCAGGGTTTACTATGGAAGATAGAAATTTTAGATTAATTTCAAATCCAGAACTTATGGAATAGCAATAGTGTCAAATCGCTTCTCGCGCACTGGTAGTTCGTAGTTCACTTAAAATTTCACAACATTTGATTCTCATACAAGAGCTTCCATATCCAGGCAAATTATCCTCCCCGTGACAATCTAACTAGCCAAATCAAAAACCTGTTGAGCAGTCAAGTTGAATTGGGGAAAAGCCGGAGAGATAATTTGAGTGTTACCAGTGAATTTAGTTACTTGATATTCACCTTCTACTAGGACACAAACAGAGATTGTCGGCATTTTGGGATTCCCGATAAATTTCTTGCCTCCTAAGGCAGCATAGTCAACAATCCAATATTCCTCTATTTCCATTTCTTCATAATCACGAAGTTTATCGTAGTAATCATCACGCCAGTTACTACTAACCCTTACGGGTTCGTCAGTTGCTTCAACGCGGGGAACCCGCGCAACGCACTGACTCACTACCTCAACTATTAATTTGACCGAAGTAGCATTTTGGATAGTTAAGATTGTGGAAAGGTGTAAGATTGGGCGTTATGAATGGATGAAAAGATCATAAATTATTAGTACTGCTTGATACTTCGCTTTTCCAACAGATTGTATGAATCGGTCAATCAGCAAGCATTCTCTCAAAAAATTAATAAATAATAACATTAACCATGAGATATTGCTTTACCTAAAGTATCTACCTCTATTATCTTTCAACTTGAAGTAATCGTCCCATGCTATTTCATAACGGAGCAGTTGAAATATCAGGTCACTAAAGGAACAGTAGCAGAAATTCGAGATAGGACGCTGCGTGTTCTCAAGGGTTGTGGAGTTGAAATGTTGATTATTGATGAGACTGAGCGTTTCAAACCAATCCTGTCTTCAACGTCAGCGGGGGGACGATCATTCTCAATGATAATTATCTGGCTGTCACTATGCTTGTTAACCAAATAATCATAAAACCGAACCTTGAGATCTGAACCCTTTAAGTTTCAACGCCCCTCCTAGCTTGAGGCGGATTGAACAATAAAAGAATCTAAGACTGTTTTGCAAAACAAAACAGCCCTTAAAAATTTATGGTGGGTTGAAAGCTAAGGCACGGTCTGCCATTATTAAATTGTGTCTTTACACGAGCCTTGACACGTAATCTGTTAAAAATGACAAATAATTAGTTCATGTACAACTTGATTTATTAGTGGGTGACCTAGGAGTCGAACCTAGAACCAATGGATTAAGAGTCCACTGCTCAGCCATTGAGCTTCTCACCCAATGAATCATCATACTAAAATTATTACAAAATTGCCACTATTTCTGCGTTTTTTTTCGTTTGACGGCAAAAGGGGGAGAAAGAAATTTCCCTACTCCCAAAAATTACATTTTATAACCCTTACGCAGCAAGGCTTTCATTGAATAAATACAAATGTGTTTCTTTCAATTGTTGCTAGTGGCGCAAGCCGCTAATCGTCAGATCATATCTTGCACCTGGAAATTTGACTGTCTTAAGGGTTGCCCATCAATCAGCAAAAGGTCATAACTTACACCAGTAATGGCATGGTATTTAAAATTGCGTATTATATGTATAAAATAAACAACATCAAAAGCAGTATCTGCCCAACAACCAGATACAGCACTCTTCTGATGTAAATATTCAATTGGGTTCATTTCTGAGCAGTATTTGGGCAAAAAGAAGAGATATAAACCCTGACTCTCCTACAACCTTCCGTAAAGGGGTGGGAGCGTCAAAAAGCATGTCAAACCTCCAACTTGAGCGAGCTATCAGCTCGCTCAAGTTGGCTCAATATGCTTCACAATTATCAGCCCTCGTGTGTTAAAATTTATGACTAAGATATTTAGTTCTTTTCGTTCTACCTGTGTCTGCAAAAGATATTTTTCATGAATCAGTTAAAAAAGCTTTGCAAAAAGAACAATGGATAATTACGAGCGATCCATTAAAGTTTAAATTTGGGGAGGTCAACTTCCAAATTGATTTAGGAACAGAGAAATTTATTGCCGCAGAAAAAGAAAACAAAAAAATAGCAATTGAAATCAAAAGCTTTTTAAACGCCTCTGCGATTACAGATTTTTATTTAGCTTTGGGACAATTCCTTAGTTACCGTTTAGCATTAGCAGGATATGAACCCCTGCGAGTATTATACTTAGCAGTTCCATTGGATACATACAAAACATTTTTTCAACTTGAATTTACTAAAAATGCGATCAAACAGTATCAGGTGCTGTTAATTGTTTACGATCCAGAAAATGAGGTGATTGTACAGTGGATAAATTAGCAAAATATCAAGAGTTCGTTAAAACACTGTTGACGAACCATGCCAGTGATGATGTCTCAGATAACGATGTCGAAGTCCAACTCATTTTAGACACAGAACGTAATCATTATCAATGGATGAATGTGGGTTGGCAAGGATTGAATCGTATTTATCGATGCGTGATGCATTTTGATATTAAAGATGGCAAAATATGGCTTCAACAGAATTTAACTGATCGCAATCCGGCAGAGGAATTAGTGATGATGGGAGTACCACCCTCTGATATTGTATTGGGTTTGCAAGCTCCTTACAAGCGCCAGTATACAGATTATGGCGTAGCGTAGGATGCCACCATCTTCGGTGCGTCATGAATCATTAGTAAAAACAAATGACTCATGACATTCATAAAGTTTTGTAAAATTTAATTGACAATACCCAAAATTTTGAATATTGCTTGTCGATAAATTTTGAGACCTTCTGCGTTTAAATGATCGCCATCACTTGTCAAGTTGTCTTTGAGAACGTGATTCTCATATAAAGGTTGTACACCTTCAGATTCAACTGGAACCTTTTCGGTGGCAGCAACTTGATTCATGACGGCATTGATTTCCTCAACTTTTGCAAGTGGAGCCGAGACAGTTGGATCTTGGCTTACTGCGACTGTTGAGTAAAAAGCCGGAATGAGAACAATCTCTTGAGTTCCCAATTTTCTGGTTAAGGCGATCGCTTCAACGAGCTTTTGGCTAAACTGTTCTTTACTCAATCCATACAAAGCGTCATTTCCACCAACGGCAATAATTGCTTTTTGGCATTTCACATTGGCAGGAGCTAAAAGCTTCAGTTGTTCAACCAGTGAAACGGCACTCAGACCATTTAAAGCAAAGTTAAAAGTCCCATTCCCAAGGGTATTTCCCAGTGCAGCCGAAATCGAGTCTCCAAACAAGCAGCCTGAGTATTGTTTTCCAGTTGTTGCAAAGGTTTGATATTGCACTTGCTGCTGCCATAAGAGTGTAGAACTGAGATTGTCCTGTGATTGTTTGTTTGGGGAACCAGTATACAAATTTGCGCGACTCAGTATTTCTAAGGCTGCTGGCAGGTCAACGACTAGGTTATTGCTAGGATATGCTTCAAGAAAGCTAATGATTCCCAAACCTTCTTTCGACTTTGCTCCCAAGATAACAGCAGATCTCAGTGCTGGGACTCCAGCTTTGTCACGACGTGCAAGTCCCTTAGAAGCTGCAAATAGAAGTTGCTTGGAAAGTCTTGTATCTAATAACTTATCCAAAGCCGCAATATCAAGAGGCATTTTTATTTGTAGTGCCTCTTGTAACATCTTTTGCTGTTTTGGATTTATGTAATGCAGAAAGGATTTGAGAGCGGAAGAAGCTTGCCTTTTTTCCGCATATTTACGTAAATCCGCCACAGGTAGTGATTGCTCGAACAATCCATATCTGACAATAATTTGTTCTGCAGCAGAACTAGGAGATGAATCTAGGACACTATCAATAGCTGAAAATACGACACAACTAGATAGGCACAACAGTAGACGGGACAAATACTTAACAAAAGGTAATTGCAATGACATTGGCAGTGTTTATCTGAATCGTATATAAATTTTACGTACTACACGTTGCAACCCTCACTCTTAAGCAAGCCAGAGACTAGATACAGCATATTTGTCAAATACTGACTCTGTCGTAGCATTGCAAGAACTCTTGAGTTGCAGATTTTTTGTGTCATATTTGATCATCTTACCAAGGTAAGCGTACAGGGAACCGTCGGGTGTTTCAAAAGCAATTTCCGAAGAATGCTGATATTTTTTTTGAAATTGGGGTCAATA
Organism: Rhizonema sp. NSF051; assembly: GCA_029379265.1. Classification (GTDB taxonomy): domain Bacteria; phylum Cyanobacteriota; class Cyanobacteriia; order Cyanobacteriales; family Nostocaceae; genus Rhizonema. Next base: position 2,425 of record JAQYWN010000382.1, on the reverse strand, counting down.
ATTCTACCTACAACTTTGTAATTAAACCAATCTCAGCCGTAGCGGAAGATCAGTTCTCTTTCCACAACTTGAATTGAGGGTGATAGAAGTCCCCAGCTTCGATAAACCTTATTCAAGCATTTCGGATCGCCGTTAAGAATGAGAATTGACTGTCTTCCTTTTCCCAAGAACTCTTCGTACTAACTACAAACTCTTTGTAGTAGGTGCGTGTTACCACTACAGTGGAGAAAATTTCAATAATTTGTGGCTATGGCTTTTGCTTATTTCCACTTCTATGCAGAACTCAACGATTTTATCCCACCGCCTAAAAGACAGGTGAGAATAGATCATTGTTTTGCGGAGAGAACCTCGATTAAGGACATGATTGAGTCTTTGGGTGTTCCCCATCCAGAAGTCGATTGTATTGAAGTTAACGGGAAACCTGTAGATTTTTCTTACATTGTGCAGGATGGAGATACCATCAATGTTTTTCCAATTTCTGCTACAGCGATGACGACGCGAACCATCTCTTTCCGACCGAAACCACTTCCTGTCATCCGCTTCGTTTTAGATATTCATCTGGGTAAACTAGTGACATCTTTACGTCTGCTGGGCTTTGATACGTTGTATCGTAACGACTACGAGGATGAAGAATTAGCCCGCATCTCCAGCACTCAAGAACGAATTCTGCTCACTCGGGATAAGGGCTTATTGATGCGGAGTATAGTAACTTATGGATATTATGTGAGAAATACTGACCCACAGCACCAAATTGTAGAAGTGTTGCGACGCTTTGACTTATTCAAATCAGTATCACCTTTTAAACGGTGTTTGCGCTGCAATGGATTATTAGAACCTGTAGCGAAGGAATTCATTCTTGACCAACTACCAGAAAATGTCCAATTGCATACAAATGAATTTCATCGTTGCCAAAACTGTGAGCAAATTTATTGGAAAGGGTCGCATTATGAACGAATGCAACAATTTATTGACTTGGTAATGGGTAATAGGTAATAGAAGAGTGACAATTAGCCATTGGCATTCATAACTATGACATTATTATTAGCACTCGATTTTGGCGGAACTAAGCAGGCGGCGGCGATCGCAAATGTAGGTTCTCGGGAATGGCTGGGTTATGAACGTGCATTGTCACCTAGAAATGCAAATGCTAATACTGACTTGGAAATTATGCGATCGCTCATTCATTCGCTGTTGCAAGGAGTTAAACCTGCGGCGATCGGTGTCAGCTTTGGCGGACCAGTAGACGCAACGACTGGGAAAGTGCGACTATCCCATCATGTTCCCGGATGGGAAAATGTTCCCTTACGCGATTTGTTAGCAGAAGAGTTTGGCGTTCCGACTCGTGTGGACAACGATGCTAATGTCGCTGCATTGGGCGAACATCGCTTTGGTGCAGGTCAGGGATATGATAGCTTGTTTTACATTACTATCAGTACTGGTGTGGGGGGTGGTTGGATACTCAACGGTAAGCCTTGGCAAGGTTCGGAAGGGATGGCTGGTGAAATTGGGCATATAGTTGTAGACCCTTCAGGACCTCTGTGTTTGTGTGGGAAGCGGGGATGTGTGGAACGCTTGACGTCAGGACCTTATATGGCGCAAGATGCGAGAGAGGTTTTAGAGAATGAACCTTCTAGGCTTCCTGTGAGCGGAACTTTCCAAGACAAAGAACGCAGAGAAAGAGGAGAAATACTCAGGGGCTTGGTGGAAGGTAATTTAGAGTTGATTACGGGGAAAGTAGTGAGTGAAGCGGCAGCAGCTGGAGATGATTTGGCGCTGGGTATTTTATCTAGGGGTGGTTGGGCGCTGGGTATGGGTATTGGAAATGTGGCAAACCTGATCAATCCGCAACGGTTCGTGCTGGGTGGTAGTGTGACGAAGACGGGGAAGGTTTGGTGGGATGTTGTCACGAAGGTGGCGCGGGAGACGGCTTTACCTGAAGTGAATTTTGAAATTGTTCCAGCGGTACTGGGTGATGATGCGCCTTTGTGGGGGGCGGTGGCATTGGCTCTAGACGCTTTAATGACGCAACCACAAACCTAAGCCAGAGTGATCGCCGCATAGATCACAAATTAAACACAGATGAGAGAAGAAAGGAAGAAAGCGATCGCTTTTTCTGTGCAAGTAGGGATGAAAAAAATTAACGTTCCCATTGTGTAATTTTGGCAGATTGCAGCATTCCACCCATTTTGATATCCGTAATGGTTTGTTGCATCTCTGCTCGATGAGACAGCCTTTGCCGATTATTCTACAATTGCGATCGCCCATCATCTCCTGTCCTGTAAAATACTTATCATATATATGAGGTTGTTTTATCATGTTCTGTAAATGAGTTATAAATAAAAAATAGGTTCGTAGTTGCGCTTCTCGCAGAGTAGCGCAACTACAAACATTATTTTAAGTGTTCAACCGAACATAATATTAATGG
>JAQYWN010000381.1 GCA_029379265.1 Rhizonema sp. NSF051 | reverse complement strand
ATCATCCATTAGATATATTGACAAATCTTCAATCAGTTTAACCTGTGACGGATGAAGTGAACCCAAGATGTACAAGCCAAAAATGTAGTGAATGTGGGTACATTGAAGCCAGTAACCGCGACTTAGAGAAATTCATTTGCTTGTCGTGTGGGTGGATGGCTCACGCTGACATTAATGCTGCAAAAAATATCAAAGAACTAGCTATGTTAAACATAGCTAGTATAGTACTTGGGGACTCCAAGGAACTTGAGCCTATTGGTTCTAAACGCCCGAAAAATCGTCTGGAGAAATCAGCACGCACTCTGTGCAAACGTGTTGAGCCTGGGAACCTTAGCAATAAGGATATTAAGGCAGCAATGTCTTAAGAATCTCCGTGGCTTTAGCCCGGAGAGTGTCAACTTGAAATTTTTGGCTCATTAAAAACCAACTTTGTTTATCTGGCTCAATAGGATTAGCAGTAATAACGGTTTTTTCCGCTAAGTTATAAGATGTAACTATTCGGTTATCATTGATTGATGAGATATAGCAATCCTAAATCATTCATGAAAAACGAGAGCCAAAGGCAACTTCTGCGAAGTCGGGGATTTAAGACTTTCATTTTCACAACTCATATAGAATTGCTATATTCATAATTTTCTCATTACAGTTTAACTGTAACTGATGGTTATTCCCCTGTACAAGCTCAATTCTCTTACTTGGGTTTATAAAATTCCCACCGATAATCAGATTCGGAATATTATCGACCCAATCAAAGCGATCGCACTAATTGAAGTATTCGCGCAGATTTATCGAATATTAAAAACGAGCTGCCGACAACTTTTAAGAAGTCGGGGATCTGCACTCATTAGTGTATAATACCAGTAAAAACCTGCGTGGCGGGTCCAGTCATGTAAAGATGTTGGTCTTCTGACCATTCAATATACAGGCAACCGCCGGGAAGTTCTACGGTAGTAGCGCGATCGCATTTCCCTGTCAACACACAAGCTACCAATAAAGCACATGCACCAGTTCCACAAGCCAATGTGATACCAGCCCCTCTTTCCCATACCCGCATTTTCACGTAGGTGGAATTGATGACTTGAACAAACTCGGTGTTGATTCGCTGGGGAAAAGCTGGGTGATGTTCAAATTGAGGACCAATGTTTTCTAAGGAAATTGTGGCTACATCGTCTACAAAAGTGATACAGTGAGGGTTTCCCATATTCACACAAGTGACATCCCAAGATAACCCAGCGACTTCTAACGGCTGATTAATCACTTTTTCGTCGCTTTTGCAAAGGGTTGTGGGAATTTCAAAAGCCAAAAGCTTCGGTATGCCCATATCTACTTTAACTTGATTATCTTGTAGAAGTTGGGGTGTAATCACACCAGCCAGTGTTTGAATGCGATAGGTTATTGGGGATTGGGAAGATTCTTCGCTTACTGCCCTACCTTCCAAATCAGCTAAAAATCGAGCCAGACAGCGAATGCCATTACCGCACATCTCTGGTTCCGAACCATCGGAGTTAAAAATCCGCATGGTATAGTCAGTACCATTCTCCCCAGGCAGAGCAAAAATAACACCATCTGCACCGATGCCAAAGTGGCGATCGCACAACTCCTCTGCAAGCTTAGGCGTCAAGACAGGCTGTGATGATGAGCGATTGTCAATCAGAATGAAGTCATTCCCTAGCCCGTGATACTTAGTAAATTTGATTGCCATTTGCCAAAGCGATGAATTATATTTGTGTTTTGTCCATACTATTAACTAATGTAGCGGTCATCAGTCCGTCGATAAATAACTCAATATGGTGACAGAATTTGATATTTCACTACCTAGCATTCGACAAGTCCAAAACTTCATTCAACAAGGCGACACAATCGAGTTAAAACTGCTGACTGGCGATCTACTGACTGGAACAATTATCTGGCAAGACCAAAACTGTATGTGTATTGTAAATGAAAATAGCCAGCAGACAACAGTTTGGAAACAAGCGATCGCCTACATCAAGCCCAAAGGATAGTCCTGAATGAATCAGTTATTTGGGTGTACAATGGGAATACAAGATAGTAGAGTCTAGTAATTCTAAGCGACAAGAGGACAAAAATCATGCTTCAAACACCCAACACACAAAAAGAAAAGCGGCTTTCCATACGGGTGACGGAGCCAGAAAAGGCGATACTGGCACAAGCGGCACGAGCGCGGCGCATGAATGTAAGCCAGTTCGTGCTACAAGCATCCCTTGACGCCGCGAATGCTATTCTCGTGGAGCAAACCGAGTTTCGTCTGTCGCCTGATCAATGGGAAGCTTTCTGCCAGCGTCTTGACGCGCCGCCTAAGGTCATTCCAGCATTGCAACAACTGTTCAGCGAACCAGAGTTGTTTTAATGTCAGGCGATCTGTTAAAAACGCCTGTTCTGCTTACCAAGAATTACGAAGTCTCGCGTTTTGATTGCGGCAAGCAACCACTTAATGATTTCTTGATCAAATATGCCCTGCAAAATCAAGCAAGCGGCGGAGCCAGAACCTTTGTCCTGACACGCGGCGAGCGGGTGATCGGCTATTATAGTCTCGCTCCCGCGTCCATATTGCCCGAGGATGCTCCCGCCCGCATCATCAAAGGGCAGGGACATTACCCTGTACCAGTTATCCTTATGGCGCGGTTCGCGGTGGAGATTGGCGAGCAGGGAAAGGGCTTGGGCAAAGCTCTATTCCGCGACGCGCTACGCCGATCTCTGGCGGGATCGGAAATCATTGGCGGACGCGCTTTTCTTGTCCATGCCAAAGACGAGCAAGCGCGTGCCTTTTACCTCAAATTTGGCATGGAAGAATCTCCAATTAATCCCCTGCACCTACTTTTGCTTTTCAAAGATATTCGGCAATCCCTCAAAACGGCGGATTGACAATCACTGATCTGAGGCTGGAAAAAAATAATATCCATAAAAATCTACAAATATACAAGATACGATTCCAGATAGATGTTACCAATTTAGGTAGATTTTTGATAGTTTAGTTGGTTATACCAATTCTTTATGAAGCTGCGCTAAATAAAGCTTCAAGAATAAAATCGTAAGAGGTTAGAGAAACAATCACCGAAGAAAGGCAGAGGGCAGAGGGCATCCGGCTGAAGGGAAGAATTTATTTTCACTTCAGCACTGGGTCCCGTGCCCCTAAATTCATTTATGAAAAACTTGGAGGAAGATGTATTTCGAGACGCGCAGCGCTTCGGAATAGGGATGAAGGCTACCTTTGTGTATGGGATACAACTGATAATCGCTATAGTAAAAAGTCCACATTCAACTTTGAACATTGGACTTTGGACTAATCCAACAAACTATCCATGGGCAAATACTCTTTGAGTGCTTCGGCTTCACCAGCTTTGACGACAGGGATGGAAAGCGAGGCTGTGTTTACTGGGATGAACAACTGTTCTATTCGATTGAGAGAAGGTAAACTACCGCATAGTAACACCTGATCGTAGACTTGTAGTTTAACGCCCAGATCGGGAAGGCGGATAAATTTCCCATCTCTCCTGATTGCCTGTACTTGTACCGCATATTGATTGCGAATATCCAAATCTGCTAGAGTTTTACCAACCACCGGAGAATCCAGACTAAGTTTTACCCATTGACAAGCACTGTTTTCTCCAGGAACCGCAGCTTTACCTAGTGCGAATTCATCTAAAGCTGCGAGTTCTTCATCCGATCCCACGACTAATAAGCGATCGCCATCTTCCAAAGTTTTCCCCATATCGGGGTAATCGATTTCTTCACCACCTGCGCGGCGAATTGCCATCAAACTCACTCCTGTTAAATAACGCATATCCGCTTCTTCTAACGTCATGCCAATCAAGGGTGAACCAGTTGGGAGAGGATACCAGCGCCCATTCAAATCTTGAGTTGCTTGCCGCAAATCTCGGGATACCTCGGATGCTGTTTGTTCCGGGCGCAAATCTAAATAATGCCGATTGCGGATTTGCTGCACTTCTCTTTGTACTACAGCTGGTGACAAACCGACATTTGTGAGTATGTGGGTTGACATTTCCAAACTCGCCTCAAACTCTGGTTGCACAACTTCTCTTGCTCCCAATTGGTAAAGCACCTCAATATGTTTGTCGTTGTTGGCACGCACAACCACGTTGAGTTCGGGGTATAATTCTAAGGCGCGTTTGAGACAAACACGGGTACTCATGGGATCGGGGAGTGCGATCGCCAATGCTCGTGCATTGTTTACCCCAGCAGTATCTAAAACGTGAAAACTGACACAATTTCCATAGACATAAGGAATGCCTGCTTCTCGTAACTGCTGAATTCTACTTTCTAATTGATCGATGACGATCACAGGCAACTTATGAGAAAGCAACAACTTCACCAAATTGCGTCCGACTTGTCCGTAGCCACAAACGACAACATGATCTTTCAAAGGTAATTCTTCGGCGACATCTATCGGCTTACCTTCACCGCTTAAATAAGGTTTCAGCCAAGGTATTGATTCTGCCCAGTCGAATAAAATCGGTACCGAACTCAGTAAAAAGGGAGTCAAAACTAATGTGACTGCTGTCGTTCCCAAAATCAATGAATATATATGCCGAGAAACGAGTCCTAGTGCTTGTCCTTCACTAGCGAGTACAAAGGAAAATTCCCCAATTTGAGACAATCCCAACCCAACAATTAACGCTGTTTTCAACGGGTAGCGAAACAACATCACCAGTGGCGTGATAATCAAAAACTTACCGATCAATACCAACGCCACTAAACCCAGAATCAATTCTAGATTATTCCACAAAAATAGTGGATCGATGAGCATCCCAATAGAGACAAAAAATAAACTCGCAAAGATATCTCGTAACGACTCCATATATGTTAGAGTTTGGTCAGCGTACTCCACCTCCGAAATCATCAACCCAGCGACAAACGCTCCCATCTCAATCGATAGCCCTAAATACGCTGTCAGTAAGGCTATCCCCAGACACAACGCCACCACTCCTAATAAAAATAACTCTTGGCTTTCGGTACGGGCAAGCAGTCGTAACAAAGGTGGGATGAGCCAAATTCCCGCCACAACCGCACCTGCGGCAAACAAGCCAATCCGCAACAGCGCCGTCAGCACTGCAATGCCGATCGCCTCCCCTGGTTGGTGCAAAGCAGGCAACACTGCGAGCATCAGTCCCAGTGCTAAATCTTGCACTACCAAAATACCCAGCATCACTTGCCCGTGGATCGTTTCCGTTTCATTACGTTCCATCAAGCACTTGAGGACAACTGCTGTGGAAGATAAAGACAGAATTCCCCCTAAAAATACGCCCTTCGCCGGTAAGGTTCCCCAAGCCCCTGTTAACCCACATACCCCAACTGTAACCAGAATCGTCAGGGTGATTTGAGCCGCCCCTCCTCCGAGCGCGATCGCTTGGACTTTCTTGAGTTCATTAAAAGAAAACTCAACTCCCAAGGCAAATAACAGAAAGGCGACACCGAACTGAGCCAGAGTTTCCACCTGAATTAATTCTTTGATCAATCCCAGTCCAGTTGGACCTACAACCATCCCGCCGATGATATACCCTAGTAATACCGGTTGTCGCAACAATGCCGCTAACAGTCCGCCACACGCTGCAACGGCGAAAACTGACACTAAATCAACTATTAGCCTAAAATCTTCTTGCACTCGTTTATAAAAGAATATCAATAAGTCATAAACTCAGCATACAAACTTTTATCACTCTGTGGGAATCAAAATAGGGAGGAGCAAGCGCAACCGCCATTTGCTCTTGCTTTGAAGTAGCCAGCAAGTTCTAAATATCGTTACCACCCAATATAAATACTAACTTGGTGTTTTTTTGTCTTCACATTCTCTATATAAGCAAAATTTCATTTTCCTAACGCAATCACCCAAGAAAAACTTATCAATGGGGGACTACTTATGAGAACCCTAAATCTAGAAATGGATTAGACGAAGCGTAGACGAACGGACTGTATGTGCCTATTAAACACATAATACCACTGGGATTGGTAGCAGGACGTATTGACGCAGACGGGTATGCTCCCAAACCCTGATAAACGGCTAAGAAAGCACTAACAATAGACGTACTCCACTAGATGCCATCCGTCGCAGCCGTTTAGAGATTTGCTGTGATGTAATTGATGAGGGTTTGATGCAGTAGGGGCAACATGGGGTAGATCTTTCGCCAGATCTACCCCGATATCACAAAATTGGGTTGCTCCCATAAATTCCTAACTTCACTCCTTGGGATAGATAAGGAACTCCATAAAGTGCCCTCGCATACAGTGGTTGGAACTCATGGATGAACCGTAGCCACCTGCGTTGAGAAAGGCAAGATAGTCACCTTCTTGGAGAGATGGAAGATAGATGTCTTCAGCAAATATGTCGATAGCTTCATTAATATTGCCAGCAATGGAGACTTGTATCCAATTAGAACGCGAATTCATATCCTGTTGTTTCTGTAGAACTACTGGAACTACCGCTAAAGGAAGTTGGTAAAACATTGAACTGAGATTGATGTTGTGGCCACCATTCACGTAGACAAATATTTTATCTTGTTTCCGCTCGATCTGCGTAACTTGTAACAATAGAACTCCAGAATCTTTTACAATGTAGCAACCAGGCTCAACAAAAACTTCTAGGTCTTTTGGTGCAAAATAATTGGCAATTAATCTTGCCCATGCTTCAAGATCGAGGGGGCAATCATCCTTGACAAACGGAACTCCAAGTCCACCACCAAGATTCACATACTTAGGGTTTTTAAGCTGGTCAACAAACCAGCAAATCTCATTAAGCAGCATTTCCAAAACTGGAAGTTCCTTGCTCAAAAAGCCGAAGCCCGAATGACAATGAATACCTGTCACATTTAATTTGTACTCTGCGGCTAGTTGCAGCGCCTCAAGAAAAGAGTCCTTGTAAATGCCAAATTTTGTGGTTTTATGTCCTGAATATTGCAGCCTTGAAGCAGCATTGTAGCTCAATCCGATGTTTGGGTTCACGCGGATGCCGATTTCCCGTCCTGGAGTTAGGTGTCCAAGGCGGCGGATCTGGCTTAAGGAGTCGCAGTTAATGAAAACACCAGAGTGTCTTGTAAGGATTGCTAAGTCATCATTGGAAACCGATACTCCAGTATAACTTATTTCTTCCTCAAGAAAGCCAACCTGCCTTCCAAAAAGAAGTTCATTTGGAGAACAGCAATCAACGCCAGTCAACCCAAGACTTCGTATATAAGTAAGGAGCATTGGGTTACGGTTAGCCTTGATGGCGTAAAAGATTCGGTGGCGCAAAGATGCTCTCTCTAGGGCTGAGTGTATGCGAAGGATGTTCTGCTTAATACGAGAGCTATTGTAAACATAGCAGGGTGTCCCAACTGAGTAGGCTAAGGAGTGAAGGTTCTGATCTCCCAGAAATAGATGACCCTCAACGTAGCGTAGATCCTCTCGTCGCCACCACCATTGTCGAAAAACTTCTTGCTCTGATGCACTCCAGTAGGATGGCACATGAGAATCGCTGAGATTCATTTTTAACCCACATTCCGCACCCTAACTGTCACAAAGGGGTTTTTACTGAATATTTTCTC
>JAQYWN010000380.1 GCA_029379265.1 Rhizonema sp. NSF051 | reverse complement strand
TTTTGTACTCTTTATTCGCCTACTCCTGGTTTATACCGTAGGTGCAAGATCTGAGTTAATCGCCCTTTTCGAGGGTTCCTACAAAAAACCCCTGACTATACTCACATAACTTAGTGACTATAGTCACTTAACTATAGCTAATAATAATCGCTAAAATTTCAACATACAGTTTGTCACTGAAGTAAGAAATAGCAATAGGTTTTAATCTGTATCAATATGATGCAGATTTTTTATTTTCTAATCAAACGCTATTTTATCCCACATTCCTTGGAGTGTGAGCCCGAACGGGCAAGCCCCTTTGGGGCATCGTGAATGCTGTATTTTTGAAAATGATGTAAATGCTGCATAGCGGAATCAAAAGGAATCGAAATTACCTATTGGCATTTGAAGACCACCGCCCAGACTTGAAACAATTTATTCTGGACTTAAGTAAGTCGTCACAAATAAATAAAGGTTTGTAGTTGCGCTTTAGCGCTCATATCTAGAGCGCTAAAGCGCAACTACGAGCCTTTACATAAAGCGACCAATGTTCTTGATGCCGAAGAACTTAGCGATGATGATGTTTTACGTGAATACAAGGCACAGCAGTCTCCTCTGCGCGGTTTTCGGTTTCTCAAAGACTCTTTATTTTTTACATGAGCGCGTATTCCTCAATTCGCAAGAGCGAGTTGCTGCTGTCTTCAATGGTTATGGGTTTGTGCCTGCTTGTTTATAATCTGGATCAGAGCTTTAGGGCAATACTGCAGATCCTTGGAGCGTCTTAGATGCTCAAGGCGCTGATGCATTACGGTGGTATCTTTACAGCACCAGTCCACCGGAGACGACCAAACGCTTCTCGCAATCAGTGGTTGATGATACATTACACGACTTCTTCATGACGCTATGGAACACATACAGTTTCTTCGTACTTTATGCCAAACTGGATCAGCCTGATTTGAAACAAGACATTCCAATTATGGAGCGTCCTGAAATTGATCGGTGGTTAATATGCAAAGTTAACGCGCTTATCCGAGATGTAACCGAGCGATTAGACGCTTACGTGTAGCGACCTGCAATACTAATCACTCAAACCAGCACTTCCCGGCATTTCCAAACCAGGATTAATTGCAATCAACCTGCAATCATCGGTTTCAGCCAGGATTATTTGCAACTATAAATACCTGTTTTTTTACGGCGTTTTCAAACCACTCAAAGTGGCAGTCCAGCCGCTAGCATTTGCTCGTGTAATTCACGCGAACGCGCCGGATCAAGTTGCCCACGAAACAGCAATTTAATTTCAGCCGGTTTGGCATTAAACTGTTCCGCCAAGCCCCTTACGTCATAACCGTGCCGCGTTAAAGTGGGTTCTAAATCGTCAATTTGCTTAGATAAAACGGACTCAATGATCGTTGTGGTAACAGGTTTTTCCCCAAAAAGGTATGCAGCCTCGCTCCTCGAGTGTCAAATGTTGCTCGATTTGTAATGGTGTTCTCAAGCGCATGGCAAGTAGCGATTGGGGCTTCTGCCGACAAGATCTCGCTTATTTGGGTACCTTCAATAGTGCATCTAGATACCAACCATTCAATATATTCTCGCTGGCTACCAACAATACCCTCTAAGGAAAAGACCGTTGCCCGATAACCGATTTCTTCCATAGTTGGACGGCGCAAATCATTTTTCAGTTTGGGATGACCTGCCAAAACCACAGAGAGAGTGCCGCCACCATCTTCAACTATCAAGGGTTAAACGTTTGATTCCCTTCAGCGTACTGTAGTGTAGGACACGCACGCCTCATCAACAAACAGTGCCACTGGCTTTTTACCTTTTCTAATTAGGTCGCGCAGTTCGCGTTCCCGTTTTTCACCGTATGCGCGGGATTTTAATTTCCTTATCTGTTGACAAATCGTAGAATAAAGCCGCAATCAGTGTTGGTAGGGTCGCTCGGTTTTTATCCACAGAAAGCGACTTTGAGACCAAAATCTTGCCTTCCTTCTCCAAAACCTCAAACAAACGTCGCAAAGTGGTCGTCTTGCCACAACCAATAATTCCGGTGATAGCAACCAACTTCCCTGAATGGATTGCGAATTTAATGTCCTTGAACAGTTGTTTTTGGTGTTCCGTCTCGTAGTACCCAGCCTTAGGGAACTCCCTAACTAAACGAAAGTGTTCCATAACAACAGTTACGCATTTTGTTCCCCTCCTTTGTGAGAGTGGAAATACGAACGTACTCGTTCAATAATTACTTTTTTATTCAAAGTCTCAGCTAGCAATACATCTATAAATGCCAACTGTTCGGGAGATAGTTTCGCCAACGGTTTAGCAAGAAAATCCGAAATCGCCCTCTTAGCAAACAATACAGTGGGATAAGTAAATTCTTGGTATGGGTCGGGGTCATTGAAAGGCGTGACAGTTGGCGTAAGTTCCTTGTACTTACCCACCAGAAATTGTAGATCCGCGTTTTTGTCTAAGGCAGCTCGTGGTAAGCCCAACTTTTTAGCTAAATCGGCAATTTTATCTGCCCGTTCTTCAGTTTTAGTTTTCTTGAATTTACGGTAGCGGTGTAGGGGGATCGGACCATCAACTGGGTAAAATGGTCCGTAACGCTGGTCGTCCTTCTCTACGTACAATTCGTTGTCAAACAAACCCCACCACAACACCACAGTTTCCCCAGCCAGGTCAGGTTCTACCTCATAAGCCACGCCCTCTACGGATACCCTTGCATCTGTTCCCACTTTTCGCCGTTGTGGCTCGCGGGCGAAAGTACAGAATCGCTCCCAACTGCACATTGAGCGTAAACCAGACTTTGGTATATTTCGTAACCAATCCTCCATCCGCGAGTGTGGTTCTATTTTGAGTGATTAGTATTGCAGGTCGCTACACTTACGATCCAACTAGTGCGAGCCGGACGATTCGCGATTTCGTTGTGAATGATCTGTCCGCTTTCCGAAATCTTGGTGCGGGTTCGCAATGATGCAGAGATGACAGGACTCAAACGTTTAGAAGAACAACTCAAGGAAGAACTTAATGTCAAGCAAGTCACTTACTTAGACATGACAGCAGATTTTGTAGACTACACGGTTAAACCGAATTTGCCACTTGTTAATTGATGCTGATTTAGAAGCACCTGGTTTAACTTATTGGGAAAGACTAGAAAGTCAGAATCCAGCAGTTTCATTTATTGATTTTTTAGAAGTTTACCACTATTCGCCCTTATTAATTGATAAATCTCTTGAATTATTTGCTAAGGAAATTAAAAAATCTCCTAAATATGATGGAAAATCTACTTATTACTTCTTGCCAGCCTGTTTAGAAGAACAACAATTGTTAGATACACCTGTTTTGCCTGAACATATAGCCCGAAATGTGGATGGAGTTTGGGAGTTTGGTGATGCAATTTATCGACTCGGGCAAGCTATTGGTGTTGATTATGTACTAATTGATCTTCGGGCTGGTTTGAGCGAAATTTCTAGTCCAGTAATTTTTGATCCAAGAATTCAACGGTTTTTTGTAACTACTATTACAGAACAATCAATATCAGGTACTAATCTTGTCTTAAGACAAATTAGTCATCTCGCACCATCAGACGCAGATATTGATAGTGGTAAATATTTCGATCCCTCAATTATATTGAGCTTATTAACTTCTGAATTGAAATCATTACCAGAGTTTGGTAATGCTTTATTTAGATTTAGAAGTTCATATATTCAATCCGAGGAAGATAATGTTTATCCAAAACGTTTGGAAGTCAAAGAAACTGATTTTGCTCAGGAACTTCTGCATGTAAATGGCTGGCAAGATGCTCGAACAAAACTAGCTTCTTCTTCTGTTATGAAAATTGCTAGAAAATGGGCATTAAATCAATTGCCAGCCCCACAAGCTCAAATATCAGAAGGTTTGCCCCCTCAGAAATCGGATATGGGTGAAGTTTCTAAACTTAGAGATATATGTCAACGATATGAGTTTGCTGAGAATGGAGAGGGAGATAGATTACTTGTTACTGAACCCTTAAGAAGTTTAGCAGCTAATTTTAAAGAAGAACTACCTCGTGTAGTTTCGATTGGAGCTAAAGGCTCGGGCAAAACTTTTATATATGTTCAATTATCGCGCATAAAGTATTGGGAGGAATTTGTAAAGCTTTCACTAAAGCAAAATGTAAAGTTAGAAACCAAAACTTATATTTTCCCTCTCCTAGAACCTGAGAGACTTGGAGATAATGCTCGAGATATTATAAATGTAGCTAGACAAGAAGCAATATCAGCATTAAATATAGGTTTAACCGAATTCTCTCATCTTGAGTTTCAAGATAGAGTTAAAGAATACTTAAATAGTGAAGGTGTTACTGAACTGGATTGGGTTAATTTCTGGATTAAACAGTTTGCTAATGCACTAAATCTGGATATAGGTATTGGAAATCAGACCCAACTTCTTTCAAAAATCAATAGTGAATTGGTGACTAGAAAGACACGCATAATTTTCTTATTTGATGGATTAGAAGACCTTTTTAAAGAAGCAGCTACTAATCCAAAGGAGCAAATAGCTCTGAGAACCCTTATTGATATCCCAAGAAGATTAACTGAGATTAGACAAGCTAATCTTGGTTTAATTATACTGCTGAGACGTGATTTTCTGCGCTACGCGATTCCCCAAAACTTAGCTCAATTTGAAAGTTTATACCGTCCTTATGATTTATTATGGGATTTAGATTCTTTTTTAAAATTAGTTTTCTGGATATGTAGCCAAGCTAAAATTATTAATGCTTCAGAGCAAGAAATAGATAATCTAAATCAAGAGGAGATTATCGAAAGACTTAAGAAGTTATGGGGTGAAAAGCTTGGTGGCGTTAAAGACGCATACACTCATAACTGGGTATTTGCTGCTATAACTGATTTTAAGGGAAGATTACAAGCTAGAGATATTGTTCGTTTCCTCTATCATGCTGCGAAGATTACAGTAGATAGTTCAAAAGAAGTGCAATTTGACAAGTGGTCTACAAGTCGTCTTCTACCACCGGCCGCAATTCGTCGAGCACTGGAGCCATGTAGTAAAGGGAAAGTTACAGAAGTAGAAGAAGAGTACCCAGATTTTAAGGAGTGGGTACGTAAAGTTTCTGAATATCCTCTAAATGTGAAGCAAGTACCATTCAGTATAGAAAGCTTAAGCATGGACTCGTCTACTGTCAGAATGCTAGAAGACATGGGTGTTATTTATGAAGATAAAGATAGGGACGAAGTTGCAAGATTTTATATGCCTGAAATTTTTCGAGCAGGTTTAGAATTCTCATTAGCTGCTAGAGCAAGACCACGTGTATTAGTTTTGAGGCGTAAAGCTGGGGCGTGAGTAGTAGTTTCGCTCTTTGGTAAGCGATCGCAACAACATACAATACATATGTTCTTTGTAGATCAAAAGTAATAATGAATGAAAACAGACACCATCTTCTATACTCTCTTACAAAATCTCCCTAGTGTTTTATTTGAATTGCTGGAACAATCACCTGCACTAGCTTCGCACTATAAATTTTCCTCTGTAGAAATCAAAGAACTAGCACGTCGTATTGATGGTTTATTTTTACCCAAACCTGAGTACCCACAAGACCCAATTTATTTCGTCGAGGTCCAATTCCAACGTGATGACGATTTATACTGGCGTTTGATTACAGAAGCATTTCTCTATTTAAATCAATATAGACCGCAGCAAACTTGGCAAGCTATAGTGCTTTGGGCAAAGCGCAGTATTGATTCTGGTATACCCATGGCGTATCAAACTGCACTCGCTACCGGGCAAATTCATGTAGTTTACTTAGATGAATTAGATGATACATCATCCTCAATTGGTTTGGGAATTATTAAGCTGGTAGTTGCACCTGAAGATGAAGCAGTACAAGAAGCAAGAAGTTTAATAGATCGGGTGCAACAGGCAGATGCCGTAAACCGTCACAACCTTTTAGAATTAGTAGAAAGGATGCTCATTTATAAGTTCTCGTCCTATACTCGGCAGGAGTTAGAAGCGATGTTTGGATTAACAGAGTGGCGACAAACTCGATTTTATCAAGAAGTTCAGCAAGAAACAAAATTGGAAGCAATCCCACGACTACTGGAGGAGGGACTGAGTTTTGAACAAATTGCCCGTGTACTTGAGTTAGATATTGAAGTAGTACGGCAGGCTGTTCAAAAGCAGGATGAAAAATAATTTTCTTCCATATATTAAAGATATCGTTGTGAAACAACGGGGGAAGGTGAGACGGGTGATGGCAAGGTAAGAACTAGATAGCAAGACTCGACCCAAAATGAATACCATAATTACGCCAGAAAAAATAGAACTTCCCCCAGGCACAGTGGTGCGGATGCTGGGGAATTGGCAAGACTACCAAAGGTTGGTGCAACAGTTAGACGATCGCTCAATTCCGCGAGTAAAATATCGACCAGGTGAAATACTATTGATGTCTCCGCTACCAGAGCATGGGCGCAAAACAGGACTGGCTGCCAGAGTGGCAACAACCTTGCTTGACCATTTAAATCGGCAGTATGAAGAATTCACTCCAATTACCATGAGTTTGCCCGAAGTTAGGGGTATTGAGCCAGACTATTGCTTATACATTGAGAACTGGGCAGCTGTAGCAGGTAAAGACCGCATCGACTGGCAGAACGACCCTCCACCTGATTTAGCAATTGAAATAGATGTTACTAGTTATACTGATATAAATGATTATTTACCCTATAAAGTGCCAGAGGTTTGGCTGCTAAAGAATAATCAGTTATTGGTTTATAGATTGCAGGGGTCTAGTTACGTACTTGCAGAAAGTAGCTATTTTCCTAACGTTTCAGAAATTATGGGGCAATGTCTCCAAATTGCCAGTGAGCAGACAACAAGTGAGGCGATTAGGTGGTTGAGGGACTTTTTGCATAGACAAGAATATAATAGTTAGTAGTTCAATTCTTGGTTTGACATGACGCTCTCAAGAATTACACCTCAACTGCTGGCGCTCTCTAACGAAGAAAAAGCTCAAGTCGTTCAACTCTTATCCCAAGGCAAAATTACTCTAGGGCGCGGTATTGAAAAAACACCTGGTGTTTGTGGTGGCCGTCCCTGCATCGCTGGAACTCGCATTACTGTTTGGGGACTTGTAGAAGCTCGTCGTATTGGATACAGCGAAGCTGACTTACTTACTAGCTATCCATCGCTTTCTGCTACTGATATTGCAAATGCTTGGGTATACGCCGAAGCTTTTCCAGACGAAATTGAGACAGATATCCGAGAAAATGATTAATAATCTCGATAGAGTCTCAAACCTTCTAATTGTTTGTCTCCAGTCTTCGTTGGCTACGTTGTTTGGGCATCTCCAACTAACCCAGCACGTTTGGCGATCGCATCGGTAGCAGCTTGCACGTAGAGATACGTGCGTTCAGTGCTTACCGCTTGGTTGTTATAGCAACAGACAGGAAGCTTAGGACAATAGTCAATTCATATCATATTCGGTTGAATACTTATAATAATGTTTGTTGGGCTGTCTTCGCTCTCAAACCGTTAAGAGCTAAGACAGCCCAACTACAAACCTATCTTTTATTTATAACTCATTCACTCTTTGTAAT
>JAQYWN010000379.1 GCA_029379265.1 Rhizonema sp. NSF051 | reverse complement strand
TATGATTAGTTACCGTCTATAAATATATTTTTCGTTATTTTAATTCCTCAAGGGCGAAACAGATTTTCACAAAAAAAAACTCATACTTAGACGAGGAACTTTCAGATCTCAAAAATGTTTTGTACAATTGAATTAATTTCTTCAGATTATACAAAAACGGAGTTGCTCTAGTTGAATAGAAAGCTTTTACACAGAATTCCCTAAATTTGTCTATGTTATTAGTTCAAATTTCCCTTTATCTGATCTCATCGTGATACCGATAAGCAAGTCATGAGTCGATAATCCAAGGGTGAGGAAAAACGACAAATGACCATAAATGCAAACATCTATGGTTTGAGAAGATTATTGAAAATCTTTACCATCCATAGGTATTATAGCATTGCTGTTTTGCTATTGTAAGCATCTCACGCCTTATGATTGAGAAACTTCAGTGAAAACACCGATGTTGCGAAATTTTTCATACCTCAGTTGCCGTCGTTCTTGAGGAGTTAAGCTTTTAAGATATTTCAAATTATCCAACAGGGCTTGCTTGAGGGTAGTCGCTGCTTTCAAGGGATCGGAATGTGCACCCCCAATAGGTTCGGGCAATATTTGGTCGATAATTTCCAAATTTTTGAGGTCAGCTGAGGTCATTTTTAAAACAGCTGCTGCTTGCGCGGCTTTGGTGGCATCTTTCCATAAAATGGCAGCACAAGCTTCCGGAGTAATCACAGTGTAAACTGAGTGTTCAAACATCAGCAGACGATCGCCTACACCAATACCCAATGCGCCTCCGGAAAAAGCTTCACCAATCACAGTACAGATAATCGGCACATCCAAGCAGAACATAGAACGCAAATTATAGGCGATCGCTTCTCCTGCACCTTTGTCTGCTTCTACTGTCGCCAAAGCACCTGGCGTATCAATGAAAGTCAAAATCGGCATCCCAAATTTGTTGGCATGTTCCATCAACCGCATTGCCTTGCGATATCCACTTGGGGATGCCATCCCGAAGTTACGAGCAATATTATCTTTGGTATCGCGACCTTTTTGATTGCCCAACATAACGACGGGTTCCCCATCCAAGCGTCCCACACCACCAATTAAAGCCAGATCGTCATAACCAGAGCGATCGCCATGCAACTCCATCCATTCATCACTGATTGCTTGAATGTAATCTAGAGTACTCGGACGGCGAGGATGACGGGCAACTTGGAGTCTTTGAGAGGGCGATAAACTACTGAAAATTTCCTCACGCAATTGCATAGCCCGTGTTTCTAATTTCCGAATTTCACTAGAAACATCGACGCTATTTTCTTCTGCCAGTTGCCGAATTTGTTCGATTCTGTTTGCAAGTTCTGCTAGCGGCTTTTCAAAATCTAACAGTAGAGGTTTACGTTCAGTAGTTGCCATTTTCGCGCGTGATGAGTTGAGAGTTAGTTAGTAGGGGCGGGTTTAATAGAAAGAACATCGCGAGAGCGAAGACAAAATAGAGATGAAACCCGCCCCTACATGAGGCAAGGTAGTTAGAAGGAAGAGAGTTTGTATTCCTCACTCCTCACTTTTTAGTTTTATACTAAAAGAGGTCTAAATCCGTGTTTTACAGACACCTGACCAATTTGCTCCATTTTTTCTACAGTAATCTGATTGCGTCCCCAAGAAAAGTTAGTGTATAACTTCTCAAATTCCAGCAGCATTGATTCGGCAAAACAGGCAAACAATTGACGTGCTGGAGCTTCCATATTGACAATATTCATAATTTTCCAGTCAATATCTAGGGAATGCTCCACAATCCCACCATTCAGCACATGTACACCTGGATGCTGAACTTTCGTTGCCAAATTTTTCGGATAACCTCCATCAATGATCAAACAGGGTTGCTTTAAAATAGTGGGATCAATTTCCACGCCTTTAGGCATACTGGCTACCCAAACTATAATATCAGCGAACGGCAGGGCTTCTTCTAAAGCCATAATTGTTCCCCGCCCCAGTTGAGATTGCAACTCATTGAGACGTTCTTGGTTTCGGGCTATGAGCAGAAGTTCTTTAACATCTGTTTTCGCACCTAACCATCGACAGATAGCACTACCAATATCGCCACTAGCCCCACACACAGCAACAGTCGCTTTTGATAGTTCGATGCCGATTCGCTTCGAGGCTTGTTCCACTTGCTTGCAAATGATGTAAGCCGTGTGGGTATTGCCTGTCGTGAATTGTTCAAACTCTAATTTAATATTACGAACTTGCCTAAACTGCTCCAAGTTAAAATTTTCAAAAATAATTGAAGAAAACCCACCTAAAGCTGTGATATTTATACCATGCTTTTGAGCATGTGCCATAGCATTAAGAATTTTGCGTGTTGCTGCCTTGATGCGGCGTGTTGCCAGCATTTCTGGCAAAAAGCAAGATTCTACATACCGCCCTTCTATCTTTTGGCCGGTAACACTTGTAACAGTAATATTATCGACAATTTGAGGCGGCGCACTGCACCAAAAATCTAACCCTTGATCTGCATACTCTGGGTAACCCAACTCTCTGGCTACCGACTGCGCGTGTTCTAAACTTGTAAGATGTCCAATTAAACCAAACATGTATTGTTTTACTCAGCGTGTCCTTGGTTGAAGAGGTGAGAGCGGTTGTGAGGATTAGCATGTGAGACAGGAAGCATCGTGTACGGGCGGATTTAACGTCCAGGAGCGGATTGACTCATAAGTAGTTATCTGAATTAAACCTGCCCCTATGCCTGTACGGTACGGGCGAAAACGTCAAGGAGCGGATTGACTCATAAGTTATTTGAATTAAAGCTGCTCCTACGCCTAACAAGAGTGACAAACGCAACATATCGCGTGTCTACATCTGCCCGCTCCCTTAATTAAGCAGCCTTGAGTCCGTATGCTGATAGACGCATGATATCACGGGTTGTGAAACCAATGTTGCTCAGAGCTTCTCCGTACTGAATCATGAAGTCTTCAATTAAAGCATCTTTTTCCATCATCAATATCCGGGCATCTTCCTCTACAGAGTTAAGCATTTTCCAGACAAGAGGAAGATTGCGGCGGTTGGCTTCCTCTAATTCGGCTTTAGAGTCAATAAAGTGTTCTGCCAACCAAACCTCGCCAAAATTCAGATGGCTGTATTCGTCTTTAACCACACCTTCAGTAATTTTACGGGCAAAAGCGTCTGCCCAGGGGATGTAAATGTTGTATGCGGCGATCGCAAAACATTCAATAATCAAAGACTGAATCAACAAGCAGGTAACAACTTTCCCTTCCTCTGCCGCTTTTTGGAAGTTTTCGTGTAACGGTGCAAAAAACTCTTTAGCAAATGGCATGTCTGGGACAACATGCAAATTACGACCACAAGCTTCAAATCCTTTCTTGTGGCGACTTTCCATCTTAGACAAGCGAATCAGATCGTCCTGTTGTTCTGGTAGCATTTTTGCAAGTTGAATGTAATTCTCATAGGCTTCTTGTTCACCTTCAATGACAATCGCATTAATCCGGCTATAAGCGTCTTTGTAAGTTTCGCTTTGATAATCAACTTCAGATTGTTCAACTAGCTGCATAGTATGTTCACTCCTGTGAATGTGAATTCTTTAATACTAAAAATCGTTTAAACCCAGGCATTTAGGGTCAAAGTAACTATGTTTTAATTTAACTTGACAAGTCACTATGTTAATAGATTAACTTTAGCTGAGGGAATTAGCTCAAGCTAATCTGCAAAACTCAACCTTGAAATCATCAGGTCGAAACCATGGCAGGAGACTATAGATCGATGACTCTTCACAACCCATCTAAAGTTCCTTGGACTCAAGGAGTACTCATACTGTTAGCTGCGATCATCTTACTACCGTTACTTGTAGTCTTCCTGACATCCTTTGGGCCTCCTGGTGCCTCTCCTGATATGTTAGCTAAAAATAGCTGGTCTTTAGCTAACTACCGGGATGCTTGGCAACAAGGTAAATTTTTACTGGCATTTGCTAACTCTAGCTTGGTAGCAATAGCTGTCACTGCCTTTCAAATTGTAACTTCCGCTTTGGCAGGTTACGCTCTGGCAAGGCTAAAATTTCGCGGAAAACAAGCACTGCTGCTAGTTGTAATCGCAACACTAGTTATTCCCTTTCAGATGTTGGTGATTCCGATCTTTTTGATTTTAAAGTGGGGACACTTAATTAACACATATTGGGCGCTAATTTTACCAACAGCTGTCAACGGCTTTGGTATTTTCTTGTTAAGGCAGTATTTTCAAACCATTCCGGTGGAATTAGAGGAAGCAGCAGCCATAGATGGGGCAAACAGACTGCAAATATTATGGCGGGTTATGCTTCCTTTATCACGTCCTGCTTTGGTAACACTTTTCTTATTCACCTTTATCGGTGAGTGGAATGATGTGTTTAAGCCATTAGTATTTACGACACGACCAGAATTAAGAACAGTACAGCTAGCAATAGCTGACTTTCAAGAGCAGTTTACGAATAACTGGCCTTTACTTATGGCAGCAGTGACTATAGCCACTGTACCAGTAATGTTACTATTTCTCCTTGGTCAACGTCAGTTTCTCCAGGGGATCGCAACGACGGGGATCAAGAATTGAGGGGGAGACGATCACTATGTTGGAGTTGAGCCGAATAGATTCATTTGCAGGAGCGATCGCCCCTATATAAGTAAGTCGGCGATAAAAAACCTCATTATGTAAAGAAAAGTAAATTGGATAAAATTAGCACAAGCGAGTGGTACTAGTTAGCCTATCTCCCCCTCCCTCTGCTTTTGTGCAAGCGAGTTTGACATAATATCACATTTACCGAGATATTATACAGAGAAAACTCGACCATACTCCCAATTAGGTGTGAAATATAACCCTTGAGGATGATTCGGCGCTTACTTTGAATGCGCTAGGTTTTAAGTTGCATAAACTGTTGAAAGTCGTTTCAAGTTAAAAGTCGGTAGCGATCGCGCACAAAGCACTAGGGACTAGGAACGAAGAACAAATAACAGCATTAGCTAAACTTAGCTAAATGGTGGTTAGTATGGATAAACTGGTTCAATCGGTCTTAAACAGTGGCGAAAAAGCAGATCTGGGTCAGTTGCTCAGTGAGTTGAGTGCATCAGGTAAGAAATATTTCTTGAAAAGTGAGATTCTGCTTGCTTTCATAGATTATTGTCAGCAATCCGAAAAGCCTGCGTACTTTTACCACTCTTCTTCTTTAGGTAGGCTGATTCATCACACTCATGAAATTATTTTAGAAGAAGGTTACTGGTTTGTTCTCAGACCTTGGATTGCCAGTCAACAAGTCTGGCGATTTCCCATAAGCTTAGATAGCTGCGAACTGATGACGCCGCAAGCATTACTTGATCTGCGCGATCGCCTTGTCAACAGTTACCAACCTCAAATATTAGAGATAGACTTTAGTCCTTTTTACGAGAATACCCCAACTATTCGTGACTCTAGAAATATCGGTCAAGGACTAGGGGTTCTCAACCATATTTTGTGCGAAAAACTTACCGACTCAGAGTCTTGGTTGGAAGCATTATTTCAGGTCTTGCAACAGCACCAACATGATAATATTCCCCTACTACTCAATGATCGCATCCACTCAAGTAAGCTGTTAATTCAACACCTCAAGCAAGCGATCAGTTTTGTTAGTCAACTACCACCAGAATCATCTTACGAAAAATTTCACCCTCAACTCACTGAACTAGGCTTTGAACCAGGTTGGGGAAACACCGCCTCTAGAGTGCGTGAAACCTTAGAACTCCTCAACCGATTGATAGATACTCCTTCCCCAGCCATTCTTGAAGCTTTTGTTTCCCGCATCCCGGTCATTTTTCGTGCGGTTCTAATTTCCATACACGGTTGGGTGGGGCAAGAAGATGTTTTGGGACGAACGGAAACAAGTAGTCAAGTCGTTTACGTTCTCGATCAAGCGCGTTATTTGGAAAATAGGCTACAGGAAGATATTAAACTTGCCGGACTTGATTTTTTGGGCATCCAACCTCAAGTTGTTATTCTCACCCGCCTTATTCCCAACTGTGAAGGAACAAACTGCAATCTCCGCCTCGAAAAAATCGAGTCAACTCAAAACGGCTGGATTTTGCGCGTTCCTTTCCAAGACTCAGATTCTCTCACTCAAAACTGGATTTCTAAATTTGAGATTTGGCCTTACTTAGAAAACTTTGCCCTAGATGCGGAAAAGGAATTGCTACAACTAGGAGGGCGTCCTAATTTAATTATTGGCAATTACACAGATGGAAATTTAGTTGCCTTTCTCCTCGCTCGCCGATTGAAAGTGATTCACTGCAATATTGCCCATTCGCTGGAAAAGCCAAAATACTTGTTCAGCAGTTTATATTGGCAAGAATTAGAAGCGAAATACCAATTTTCAGTACAATTTACTGCTGATCTCATCAACATCAATGCAGCAGACTTTATCATTACGTCTTCCAACCAAGAAATTGTCGGCACACCCGAAACCATAGGACAGTACGAGTCATACAAACATTTTACCATGCCTCATCTGTATCACGTGGTAGATGGCATTGATTTGTTTAATCCCAAGTTCAACGTGGTGCCGCCTGGGGTGGATGAAAACATTTTCTTTCCCTACACTCAAACAGAAGACCGCAAAGAAAGTGATCGCATTCAAATCCACGACTTACTCTTTACAGAAGTTGCGCCCCACATCCTCGGTCATTTAGAGAACCCGAACAAGCGACCACTCTTTGCGATCGCTTCTGTCAACGCGCTCAAAAATCTTGCTGGTTTGGCTGAATGCTTTGGCAAAAGTCAAGCATTACAAGAACGTTGCAACCTGATCCTCTTCACCAGCAAAATTCATCCAGAGCAAGCTGCTGATGAAGAAGCAAGAGAAATCGAAAAACTTCACCGAATCATTGACGAATTTCATCTCCATGGTCACATCCGGTGGTCGGCGATGCGTCTCAACCGCCGTGAAATTGCTGAGATTTACCGAGTCATTGCAGATCGTCAAGGAATTTTTGTCTACTTTGCCCGATTTGCACCTTTTGGATTAACGATTCTCGAAGCAATGATTTCAGGATTACCAAGTTTCGTGACTCAATTTGGCGGTTCTTCGGAAATTGTTCAAGAAGGGGAAAACGGGTTTCACATCAACCCCATAGACTTGGAAGGAACAGCCCGGAAAATTTTGGACTTTATCAATCAATGCGATACTGAGCCTCAATACTGGCACGAAATCTCCGAACGTGCCATTAAGCGCATTCGCGAACAATACAACTGGCGTTCACACACAAATCAACTGCTGTCGCTAGCTAAAGTCTATGGTTTTTGGAACTATGTTTATCGCAACAATCGCGAAGCCCTGCTACGTTACATAGAAGCCTTGTATTATTTGATTTATAAACCCAGAGCGGAACAAATTCACAGAACAACACAGAGAAATAGAATCGGGAGTGGTTCGTCATCGAATGGGGAGTAGGAGTTATCAATAATAATTTTTCTCCCCCCACTCCCAATACGGTTCGGTTAAGGAATTGATCTGTTGAGGCAGGCAGTTCTTGGTTCGGGGAAGTAAAGAGGCAGGGGAGGAAAGAGTTGATAGACATTTGGTTTTTTCCTC
>JAQYWN010000036.1 GCA_029379265.1 Rhizonema sp. NSF051 | reverse complement strand
ACTTAAAATGCATCTATAAACGTCGTACATATATTCTGCTGATTTGACTCAAAGGGGTTTTATCTATGTGGTGTGGGTTTAGAAGATCGAGCGCAACCGTTGCTACTGCCTGTTTTGTAACGGCTAGCCTAGTTATGACGAACACAGCTAGTGCTGTCCGTCAAAGAACTTATACGCCACAGCAATTCCGCACTGTGTTGCGGGGCCTAGGCTATAAGGTTAAAGTGTCAAATACCCCCTTAACAGATGCCGAAACTAAAGCAGCAATCCAAGAATTTCAGAAGGGGTACAAGCTTCCGGTTGATGGTACTGCAGGGCAGAAAACTGAAGATTATGCAGCAGGCATTGTTAAAATTTTGCAAGCCAACTTAAATCTAGTCGTTAAGCCGAAACTTCCTTTACCCCGAGATCAATATTTTGGTTCCCGGACTGAAGCGGTGGTCAAGCAGTTGCAAAAAAAATACAATCTGCAAGAGACTGGAATTGCTGATTTACCATTGCGACAGAAGCTTGACCAAGATGCAGAGAAATTGATAGGAGGTAATTCCGAGTCCGCACCTGCATCCAAGCCGTCGCCAAGATCTTCACCAACGTCAACTCCATCGGCAACGCCGACGACGACAGCAACACCAACATCAACTCCATCGGCAACGCCGACGACGACAGCAACACCAACATCAACTCCATCGGCAACGCCGACGACGACAGCAACACCAACCCCAACTCCATCGGCAACGCCAACGAAAAAGCCTAGAAATAGACCGAAGGCAACACCCTCAGCAACACCTACACCCTCAGCAACACCGACATCGACAGCAACACCGACATCGACACCTTAGATAAAGCGAAAAAAACATTGGGGGAAGTGGTCGTTAATTCGTGATGCTTTGATCGACGAAAAATTAAAAATTCCTACTTCCTCCTTTGGTTTGAACCAAGGCTATCCTTCTTCTCGTTTTGTCAGGATGGCTAACTTTCATCCTTGTGGCTTTAGCCCAAGGATAAAAGCTGCACTTAGATTCTTGGTAACATTTGGTCGTCAAACATGTTAAAATTAGGACACCAGTAAAAGATTTGAAAACCTACCCGGACTTAGGGAAAGTCTATGCCCAAAACAACAGCTACGGGTATATCAATACGCCCTATAGGCTTTCCGTGCTGAGCTTGGAAAATCTAGTTATAGGGAGATATTGGCTGAAAAGCTTTTATCTTGTCTGACTGGGCTCTTCTAAAGGTCTACCTTTAGGCGTTGGTAACATTGGACGACGATCATCGTAAGGCATGGGGATATACTGAACAGTAGGACGTCCACCCTGTGGCTGCGGATACATATCCATCAGTTCATAAATAATCCGGGGCAGTCCAACAGAAATGGGCAGCCCCATTTCTGTTGCTTCCTCAACAGTGATGGGGTAGTCGTGAGTTACACGCCCAGTGGTTAAAGAGTCTACAATAGTTTCGATATTTTCTGGCTTAACTTTCTGCTTGGGAATATTGTCTTTAAGTAAAGTTCGCACAAAGCGCTGTACCTGATCTATTGCTTTGCGCGATAAATCCGCCATAATCAAGGTTTGATCGTCAATTTCACTGATGGGTTTATCTTCAACGACTTTGATAATACTGGCTGCTGGAAAGTTACCAAGTTGGGGATCAACCGGTCCAAGTACAGCGTTAGCATCCATCGCAATTTCGTCAGCCGCAAGGGCAAGCATCGTTCCACCGCTCATGGCATAGTGAGGTACAAAAACGGTAACTTGAGAGGGATGACGAATTAATGCTCTAGCAATTTGTTCGGTAGCTAAAACTAAACCGCCTGGAGTATGCAAAATTAAATCAATGGGTACATCAGACGGAGTGAGCCGAATTGCTCGCAAGATTTGCTCTGAGTCTTCAATAGTGATGTAGCGTGATATGGGAATTCCCAGAAGGCTGATAGACTCTTGGCGATGGATGAGCAAAATCACCCGGCTTTTACGTTGTTGCTGAAATTCCTGCAAAGTGCGCAAGCGTCGAAACTCTATCTGACGTTTTTGCCAAATAGGCTGTATGGAAGAAAGGAGAAGGAAAATCCAAAACAAATCACCAATACCAAAGCCCATATGATTGACTGCTCGAAGCTAATAGTTTTCGTCAATCATTGTGACAATTTTTAGGAAATTACAAGTCTATCCAAAGAGTGTGATCTGTGAGTCACTGAGATGGCAAACACCAGTCAGGACGCAAGTTTGTAGCGTGACGCAAATAGACGTGGTAAGTTGGGGCGGAAGCTGGAAGGTAAGCGTGAACTAAAAACCGAATGCAGCGTTCCAAACTTCCCTTGACATGCATCTGCTGCACATCTAACATTGCCACATTGTCCCAGTAAGAACGCTGGCGTGCGATCGCTGCTGGAAAAGTAGCATCTAAATCTTGAGTCACCGTGAAAGTAATACTCACAATGTCTGTCGGATGCAGTTGATTTCGTTTTTCCAGTTCATCTAGTAATTCCATTACAGCTTCCTGCATTGCCTCAACTGTGTTAGTTGAGACTGTTGTTGCTCCCCGAATAGCTTGCACTCGCCACTCCACAAAAAATTCCTCCTGAGAATAGTCATTAGTCGTTGGTCATTCATCATTAACCTGATTTGCCTAAAAATCAGGTTTTACCGTAATACATGAAGTAGATGTAGAGCGATTTATGCTGTTTAAGCCCTATAAAACATATGCCATAATTAATGTGTCAGTACAACACGTAAAACCCGAAGCGTGGTCAAGAGGCTTACACAAAACAAAAAAGGCGGAAAGACAGTGAGTGTTGATGGATCGGCAGCAACACTCACTAATTTAGATAAGGTTCCGCCTTGTTTGCCCTAGGACATGCAAGGACTGCGGCTCTCTAGAAGCCTAAAGCACTGTCAGTAGATATGACTAAGCACTATCTGTGCAAAAGTAGCCAGCCTTACGTAACCTTATTAATAGAGATTTTTTGACTGCAAAGTATCTGTACATCTCCTTTCAAACTTTTGAAAGGGAGATAGTCAAGGTCGATACAACCATAAAGGTAGACCACTGGTAGACATTTCAAATTCCACCCAATCAATACCAGCCCCCAGTCCTGATGAAACCTGACGAGTTCCCGCGAAGACGCGGCTCAAAAGAGGTTTACGTTCTTCTATAGTGTGGACTGTAGTTTTTTCAGGGTCTAGATTAACGAGTTCTGCAGCCCAGCGACGAGCATCTTCTTCTGTTCCCACCCGATCTATAACACCTAACTCTAAAGCCTGCTGCCCGGTAAAAATCCGACCATCAGCAAAATTTCTCACATTTTCTACCGTTAAGGAACGTGCCTCTGCTACTGTTTGTATAAATTGTTGATAGCTGATATCAATCAATTCTTGCAAAATATTTTGTTCTGCTTCTGTAAGTTCGCGATCAAACGCCAAAATATCTTTATAAGGACCAGACTTCACGACTTTGAACGAAATACCAATTTTTTCCAGCAAGCGTTCCAAGTTATTTCCGCGTAAAATTACACCAATGCTCCCCGTAATTGTACCGGGGTTAGCTATAATGTGTTCGGCTCCCATACCAATATACACTCCGCCAGAAGCAGAAATATTGCCAAAACTGGCAACAATTTTCACTTTTTCGCGTAACCGCTTGAGGGCACTGTAAATCTCTTGAGAGTCTCCTACAGTGCCCCCAGGACTATCGATGCGGAGCAATAATGCTGGAAATTTTTTTTCTTCTACAATTTTCAGGGCTTCTAGTACGCGCTTGCGAGTGGCACCTGCGATCGCACCAGTAACTTCAATCCGAGCAATTTGTTTCCGAAACTTCGGCTTAAAAGGCCAAACCATGAGCAATTAAAAAACGTGATTCAGGGCATCTTGGATTTGCCAAAATACACTGTATAAGTAGCTTAGCACCCACAGAACACCCCTGTCAGTTTTTTCTTATCGTAATACTTGATACCTATAACAGGCATAAGTGTCAAACAGCGCGCCAACGAAACTACAAGTCAAACTAATGACAAATAGTCCACGAAGGGGAGTACCACTGCCAAACATTGCCAGAAACTGCCAGATTTGAGTAGCACTCGCAATACTCACGGATTGTAAACCAGGAATATAGCCGAGCGAGAATAAAACAATCAATATGCCGCCAACGAGAAATACTGGAGCGAAGAAACTGAAAATTACTGACAGAAGGATTGAGCGCAGAAAATTCGCGTTCATGGTCATGATGGTTCTCCATGAGTTCGATAGATAATCGTGTATCTAGCTGCTACCAGTTTCTACAATAAGAGCGATCGCTTCATAAGAGACGAGATTTCAAAGATCTTAAATTATAATTAAAATAGCTACACAATTAATTAACCAAACAGACGAACAGGATCAACAGAATATTGACTCAACACAAGTGAAGAAAAATCAAGCTTTAACTGGGTGGTAACAAATTTTGTTGAACTAAGAGCAATCTGAAAGCGGCTGAGATTTCTGAGAAAAGTTTTAAGCTAAGTTCATCATCAGGGAGCGCCGCGTTCGTCTATGACGGCACCAACATTAGGCAGGCTATGTGGTGCATATTTGAAAGAAAAAGTTTCATTGTTTCCTTCTGGCAGATAGCTGAAAGCTTTGTAATCCGCTATTATGACGGCAGTTACTGAATTAGCTTGTCAACATTGAGCGAGAGTAGATCTAAATCAGATTTGAGCGCATGGATCCAGCGATCGCTGGCGGCAACTTTCTTGGGTGGACAAGTTATAGTCCACATCTTTAAGAGCAAAATCAATTGGCGTAACACTTTAGAACAAATGGCAACAGTTGGACCTGACTCCCTCTTGATTGCTTTAGTGACGGCTGTTAGTGTTGGCGCGGTGTTTACCATTCAAGTAGCGCGAGAATTTATTAATTTTGGGGCGGGAAATATCGTTGGGGGAGTGTTGGCGATCGCGCTCACACGAGAACTAGCGCCCGTTCTGACAGCAGTTGTTTTGGCGGGACGAGTTGGCTCGGCATTTGCTGCTGAAATTGGCACAATGCGGGTAACCGAACAAATTGATGCACTTTTAATGTTAAGAACCGATCCCGTTGACTATTTGGTTGTGCCTCGCGTCATTGCTTGTGGCATCATGCTTCCAATATTAACCCTCCTGTCTTTAGTGACTGGCATGACCGGGGGATTGATCGTTGCAACAAGTGTATACAACCTCTCTGAAACATCTTTTATAGACTCAGCCCGTACCTTTCTTGGCAACTGGGATATTATCAGCGCCTTGATTAAGGCTTTTTGCTTTGGGATTTTTATCGCTGTCATTGGATGCAACTGGGGCTTAACAACAACTGGAGGTGCGAAAGGTGTAGGACAATCAACCACAACTGCTGTTGTTACAGCTTTGTTGATCATATTTGTGAGCAACTTCTTTCTTTCTTGGATATTGTTTCGGGGAACTGGTAATGCTTCGTTTTTTCCAGGAGGAAAATAACTGCTCTTATACAATTATGACTTAAAAATCCCGAGCCATCTTGAAGGGAGAGAAGGATGGAGAGAGACAATTTAAAACTCCTGACTCCTGTCTCCTGTAGAGAGGAGTCATTGCGCGTCTCTAAATCTCCTAAAATAGGAATAATGTCCACTAACAAAGCAGGATTTTTAACTGTGGCTACGTCATATACGTCTAACTCAGCATCTACTGTGGAACTAAAGCCTAGTTATAAGATACCCATCGTGTTGGTTGCTGTTGCCATTCCATTGCTTGTTGCACAGCCAGTGTTAGGTTCCGTTGTCGGCTTGTTTGGTTTGTTTCTCTTGTTTCAAACGGTAACACTACGTTTGCAATTTAGCGTTACCGACTTAGATATTTATAGAGGCGAAAAATTACTTCGGCGCTTTCCCTACCAAGAATGGCAGAATTGGCGGATTTTCTGGTCTGGAGTTCCTATCCTTTTTTACTTTAAAGAAGTAAAAAGTATTCACTTCTTACCGATTTTATTTGACCCCAACACTCTCAAAACTTGTCTGGAAGAGCGTTGTCCGCGTACTTAGTGTTCAAAGGACGTCGGACGTATACGGAGGAACGTCACGTCAGTCGCCTCAAGGTCAAAAACCTTTGTCATGCAGAGGTTTCATAAGAGTTTTAAAGCTTGTAAATTGTATATTACAGAAAGCTATATTGTTCATGCTATAGGAATCACATTATTGTTTATGAACCGAGAGGAATCTCAAACCCCACAACAAACTCATGAGTCGTTGATGCCAAAAGAAAAAAACAGCCAGACAACTGAGCAACCGGAATCATCTGTTGAGTCAGTGGCAGAAACAGCAGCTTTAAGCCCCACATTTTCTGTGCCTACTTTAGATGCAGAAGTACCTAATTCCACAGTTGAGTCATCAACTGCTGAAGCTATAGCCCAAATAGAAGAAGAAACTGCTACGCTATCGTCAGAAATAAAATTAGAAGATCATCGGAGAAAAGAAGCGGAGGCAGCGCAGCGCATAGCAGAGTTACAGCATCAAGAACAAGCGCTAAAAGCAGAAATTAGTAACCTCCAAGCCTCCTACAAAACCCTTCAAGAGCAGATGGGTGCAACTCAAATCTCAATGGGACGACTGATGCAAGAGGCTCTGGAACAGCTAGAACAACGCAAAGGCGCGCTGCAAATTTCTATAGAACAACTCGAACGCCGTCAAGAACGCATCCGGAATGAGATGCGAACGACTTTTGCTGGAGCTTCTCAAGACTTGGCAATCCGAGTCCAGGGTTTTAAAGACTATCTGACTGGTAGCTTACAGGATTTGGCAGCAGCTGCAGAGCAGTTACCACTCGTTCCGCCTGTCAAAGAACTAGAAAAACCGTTTGTGAAAGAGGCGAAGGCACCCGAAGATCGCTTAGAAACACCACAATTCGGACAACAGCAATTTCAAGATACGACAAAGCAAATTCGCCGCTTAATCGATCAGTACCGCAATAAACCAGATTATTATGGCCCACCTTGGCAACTGCGCCGAACCTTTGAACCCGTTCATGCGGAACGTGTCTCTAACTGGTTTTTCAATCAAGGAGGAAGGGGTGCGCTACGGACGATGGGCAGTAGGTTGCAAAATATCCTGATTGCCTCGGCAGTTATTTCCATATTGAACAAGTTGCATGGCGATCGCATCCGTACTTTAGTATTGGCAAATTCACCGGAGCGTTTGGGGGAATGGCGACGCGGCTTACAAGAGTGCTTGGGTATTAGTCGCCCAGATTTTGGTCCAGATCGGGGTGTGGTTATATTTGAGACTCCCGAAGCTATGGCGCAAAAAGCTGATCGGTTGGTGAAAGCCAATCAACTTCCTTTAATTTTGATTGACGATTCTGAAGAACAAATTAGTCTGGCATTATTACAATTTCCTTTGTGGCTGGCTTTTGCCCCAGATCCCAAGATGATGAGAAATTCTGATGATGATTTTTGATAATTTGGTTAGTGGTTTTAAATAATCAACAATTAATAATTAACAACTCACGACCAAGAATCAACTTTTAATATGACTATTTGGATAAGTCTGTGCGGGGTAGTTGTAATCATCGCTTACCTATTGGGTTCCATTCCCACAGGGTACATCGCAGTTAAACTGTTAAAAGGCATTGATATTCGCGAAGTTGGTTCTGGCTCGACTGGAGCAACCAATGTGTTAAGAACTTTGGGTAAAGGTCCTGGGGTATTTGTTTTAATTGTTGATTGCTTAAAGGGAGTACTGGCGATCGCCCTGGTGTACTGGTTGTTCAATTTTACCCTCAGTCAAAGTTTAATTCCATCAACGATAAATCCCCAAGTATGGCAATCCTGGATAGTCACTGTAGCTGGGTTAGCCGCCGTATTGGGACACAGCAAATCAATTTTTTTAGGGTTTACTGGCGGTAAATCAGTTGCTACTGGTGTGGGTATTTTGCTAACGATGAATTGGCAGGTAGGTTTGGCAACGCTGGGGGTGTTTGTCATTGTCATGGCAATATCGCGGATTGTCTCTTTAAGTTCAATTTGTGGTGCGATCGCTGTTTCTATTCTCATGGGACTATTCCATCAACCGTTACCATACATTTTGTTAGGTACTTTTGGTGGTTTATTTGTTATTTTTCGCCATCGTAGTAATATTGAACGTTTACTTGCAGGTACTGAACCAAAATTAGGACAGAAATCAGTAATAGAAACAGAGCAATCTGTTACCTCAGCTAGCTCAAGTTAAGTTTTTTTAATAAAAATTCATAAAGTAAGTAAAACATCAATTTCCAAAGTCTTTAGAAGATGTGGCAAGGGTACAAGAATTAGTTCACGAGCAGATCAAAAACCTTGAAGAGTCGTAAGGTTTTTATCTTAAGATTCCCGACTTTTTTAACAAGTCGGGAATCTTGGCATGGATCGCTATATAATCCCACCCGTTGAGTCAACAACTTTAAACTTAAAGTAAAATCATACACAAAAATGCTATGATAAAGGTTTAGCTGTTTATATATTTGCTATATGGGTTCTCCTATTGTTGCTATTATTGGTCGCCCGAATGTGGGCAAATCTACCTTGGTCAATCGGCTTGCAGGGCAACAATCTGCTATTGTTCATGATGAACCGGGAGTGACACGCGATCGCACGTACTTACCAGCTTACTGGACTGATCGCGAGTTTCAGGTCGTTGATACTGGTGGTTTGGTCTTTAATGACGACACCGAATTTCTTCCCCTCATTCGTCAACAGGCAATGGCAGCGCTAGCAGAAGCAAGTGCTGCTATTTTCGTAGTAGATGGTCAAACAGGACCGATGCCAGCTGATCAAGAAATCGCCGAGTGGTTGCGTCAACAACCCGTTCCCGTTTTACTAGCTGTAAATAAATGTGAATCACCAGAACAAGGCTTAATGCTAGCTGCTGATTTTTGGGAGTTGGGATTAGACGAACCGTTCGCTGTCTCTGCCATTCATGGAAGCGGTACAGGAGAGTTACTCGACGCGCTGATTGTCCACTTTCCACCTCCAGAAGAGATCTCAGAAACGAATGAAATCAAAGTCGCAATTGTCGGTCGTCCGAATGTGGGCAAATCCAGTCTATTAAATGCGTTGGTGGGAGAACAGAGGGCAATAGTCAGCCCAATTTCCGGTACCACTCGCGATGCTATAGATACTATTATCGAGCGTGGTGAGCAAACCTATCGCTTGATTGACACAGCCGGAATTAGAAAAAAGAAAAATGTAGAATACGGCCCCGAATTCTTTAGCATTAACCGTGCGTTTAAAGCAATTAAGCGTACTGATGTGGTTTTATTAGTTATAGATGCTGTTGATGGCGTCACCGAACAAGACCAAAAATTAGCTGGACGAATTATCGAAGAAGGTCGGGCTTGCATTATTGTTGTCAATAAATGGGATGCCGTAGAAAAAGACTCTTACACAATTTACGATTACGAAAAAAATCTGCAAGAACGACTGCATTTTACCGAATGGGCAGAGACAATTTTTGTCAGCGCTATGACTGGGCAACGGGTAGAAAAGATATTAGAAGTCGTGAATCGGGCAGCTGAATCACACAAACGTCGCGTCAGCACATCAGTCATTAATGAAGTTTTGGAAGAAGCACTGAAGTGGCATTCACCACAAGTCTCTCGTGGTGGACGTCAAGGCAAGATTTATTATGGTACACAAGTTAAGTCTCAACCGCCAACAATAGCCTTATTTGTCAATGAAGCCAAACGCTTCAACGATAACTACCGTCGCTACATTGAACGGCAATTCCGAAAACAATTAGGATTTATTGGTACTCCAATTCGTTTGCTATGGCGGAGTAAAAATGTCCGTGAAATGGAGGGCGTTAATGCCAATCGCGCAACACGAGTTTGACGATGAGTAGTGAGTAATGAGTGAGAAGAAGAGATTGTGAGTGCTATTAAGAGTGCTGGGTTTTGAGTCAAAAAGAGTAATATCAAATCCGGTTGATTGCACGCAGTTCCCACAAAGCTTTATAAATGACCTCTAAGAGAAATAGGATTGTGCTATAAAGGTTTTGATTCGCTCCTTCCTGAATTTTAAGGAGAAGAAAGTGTTAACTCCCTTTCCGATGTAAGATTACCTATTTTCTTGAGCTTCTTACACGAGCGTTCTTGACGTCTTCTCTTCTCAGTAACGGAGACGCGGCTTTGTTCGTCAACAGACGTGGCGTCAGCCAAGGCGGTTTTTTATATCGGTATTCTTCTGGCGGTAAGAGAGTATAAGAAAAGCTCATATAAAATTACTCATTACTCACCACTCATTACTCATTACTTATCACTGATAAATGGATTTATTACGATCACTGCCACTTGGTCTATACTTAGAACAACCACAAACTTGGCTGCATAAACTCGATCCGCGAGTCAAGATTGCTTGGTTGATGAGTTTTCTAACAACCTACATTCTTGCGAACTACCAGTGGCGCTTACTGCTGGTGGTGCTGTTGATATTTGCGACTTTAACAGCAAGAATTCCCCGACGAGTTTGGCAGCAGCAAATGGGATGGCTGTCAATGTTGTGCTTTTTTGTTTTATTGATTACAGCTGTCAGCCCTGATGGATTTGGAATCAATTATGAATCGCGCCTCCCAAATCTTGAAAATTCGGAGTTACGAAAAGAATTCTCAAATTCTAAATTCCCACAATTGCAAGGTATTGCCACAACCCATCATTCTCAAGAATACAAATATCTGGTGTTAGATAAAGGACCTATCAAAGTTACTCGCCGCTCTTTAAGTTTGGCAGTTAGCTTAAGTTCTATGTTATTTACTCTAATTTACAGTACCAACTTATATTTACTTACAACTGCACCAGAAGAAATCACAGCTGGCATAGAAAGTTTAATGCAACCTCTGCGACGGTTGAAGTTACCCGTCACAGAAATTACTCTAACTTTAACTTTGTCCTTGCGGTTTATACCTCTGGTTTTAGAAGAAATCCAAAATTTAATTCGTTCTGTATTAACAAGAGCAATTAATTGGAAAAAGTTGGGAGTTAAAGGCTCAATCAAAGTTTGGTTGATGGTAGCAGAAAGGCTGTTGGAAAATCTGCTGTTAAGGGCAGAGCAAATGGCTAATGCGATGATGGTAAGAGGTTTTACCAGCCCTAACCAACATCAAGTAAAGTGGCATAACCTACGACTGACTCGAGGTGACTGGCTTGCCATCGTAATCTTAATTTTATTTTGGGGTGTACGGTTGGCAATAGGAACTGCTGAAGTTTAACGAAGATTATAAAAAAGCACTCATCCGTTGAATATATGTGGTGCATGGTCATTGATAATTATTCTTTCTACCTATTACCAATTATCCATCACCCTTCACTAACCCTACCATTCACCACTGTATCATCACAAACTACTAATTTGTTGTGCATGAATTCATGTTTGCTATACGATTCTCACTTAGACAGATACTAAGCGTCGCATAGATTCAGCACGGCGTTTAGCAGTGGAATTTTTTGGGTCGTATTTTAGTGCATCTTCGTAAGCTGACAGCGCCTGAGATGTCAATTTCTTCCGTTCGTAAGCATGACCGAGATTATTTAGTGCTGTCACATAATCCGGTTTGTATTTGATAGCTTCTTTATACTGACGAATAGCTAAGTCATGCTGTTCTTGTGCAAAGTAAGCATAGCCTAAGCCATTATATATACTCGCGATATTTTCTTCTCCTTCTTCTTCAGTAGCTTTAATAGCTTTTTGAAATAGAGGGATTGCTTGAGAATAGATTTTTTTTTCTGAATAAATACTCGCTAATTCGTAATATTCTTGAACCGTACCCTTTTCTTTACCCAACTTTTTGCGCAAGCGGGAGAATGATCTTTCTAACTTACGTGTTTTGAGAATCTGGTTAAAAACATTGATGACTGTGAATGAGAGTAGAAATACCAGAATTGAGAGATAAAGAACTCCTAGATTGTTATCCATTGCCATAAAATAGGGAAATAAAAAACTTTCTTATCTTTTATCTAACTTCAAAGATTAACAAATAACATCTGTTGATCTTTAAAAGTATCAGCGCGCGTAGCCACCTCATGAGTCAACAAAGTAGCTAATTATACATTTGGGGTTTTGGTAATTGGTAATTGGGCATTGGTCATTGTTCTTGACTTCCTATTACCCATTACCAGCCCTAAACTTTACAACTGTCTGAATGAAGAGTCTTCACCCCGACACAACACAACCTCATGCATAGAATCTTTGATATTCTATCTCAGAATCTCACACCAATGTTTATGTTGAATTTTTAGAGAGTCTATTAACTACCACCCGAAGTAATTCATAGATAAACCGCGAATTGGTGACTAGATAGCGTTTCCACAGTCTTCCTGGTTCTTGAAGCAAGCGATAGAGCCATTCCAGTCCAACTTCTTGCATCCACAGAGGTGCCCGTTTCTTTGTGCCTGCAAATATTTCAAAGCTACCGCCTACACCGATCGCTAGATTAACACCCAATTCTAACCAATTTTCTTCTAAAAAGTATTCTTGCCGGGGGACGCCCATACCTACAAATAGAATTTGAGCACCACTTTGGCGGATTGCTTCTACCCGTTCGCTTGCTTGAGCTTGAGAGAAGTAACCGTTGGCAACCCCACAAATTTTCAGTTTAGGATACTTATCCTGTAAGTTTGATGCTGCTGTTGCGATCGCGTCTGAAGTTGCTCCTAACAAGTAGATGCGCAATTCCTCGCGTTCGGCTTTTGCCGCGATCTCATCAATCAACTCAACTCCTGTAACCCTTTGTGGCAGAGGCAAATTTAACCATCGCGAAGCCCAAACAATTGGCTGACCGTCTGCTACAATTAATGATGCTTTCTCAACAAACTTCGCGAGTCGCGGATTTGAGCTCATCATCATTAAAATGGCAACGTTAACCGTACAAATGTACCCTCTTTGACCTTCTTTAATTAACCGAACTGCCCACTCAACTGTTTCTTCAGTTGTCATTGGGTCGAAAGCGCTGTTTAAAATCTGTATTCTGTTTTTTGCCTTCACCTCATTTTGAAAATTATTTGTTGGCAGATCTAGGTCATATTTAAATATCCCTCCTCCATTCATGACTGTAACCTCAGTAACAGAAGTAATCCATCAATAAAAAACTTTGCTGCCCAATTTGGATAAGACAACCGAGTGTATTTCCCCCAAATTGGCTGAGAACCTTTAATGCCGCCGCGAATGTTGAGATCACTAGTGTGAATGTCCTGGCAAGACATGACATATCGCAAGCTGCTCTCGGCTGATTGGTAGTACGCTTGTTCGCCTGTTTGTTGAAAAAGCTTGAGCCAAATGATTGCCATCTGACAATTGCCAGTCAGGCAGCAATAATTTCCTTGAGGTTTGCCGTTCACATCAATTTGTCCAGGAATGAACCCATCTGAACCTAGATGCTGCATCACCGCTTTGGCTCCGGCGATCGCCCCATCAATATACTTCTGCTCGTTTAGCACGTGCCCTGCTTCTAATAGACCGCGAATGGCATAAGCAATATTATGGGTAAAAGGCGCAGATCCTGGTTTAAAAGCACACTGCTCAAACCATCCCGAACGTTGCTGACTCAGTGCCCAATCCAAATTTGCACGTGCAACCCGCTCTCCTTCTTGATTGGGCTTAAGGGTATGCAGCTTTGACACGTACCAAGCTACGCGAGAATTGTAGACATGAGGAATACCCAAGTGAGTGTTTCTCGTCCAGCGTCCTGTGGAATCAGCAACTCTCACAAGCCAAGCCACAGCAGCCTCAGCAGCCTGTAAAAAGTCAGGATCTTGGGTTTCTTGATAAGCTCTAATCAGTCCTTGTAACACTTGACCAGTATCAAACACAATCCCTTCAGAACCGTAGCGAGGATCTGAAATAGAGCCGTCATCGTTCTGCACTCTGACTAACCATCGACAAATGGTAACTGCTCTTTGCCAAGCATCTTCATCCTCAGTGTACTTAGCCAAGTCAAAAAATGTGTCGGCAATATAACCAGATGTTTCCCGATAGGAGAGTCGCCACCCGCCTTTTAAAGAATATCCCCAACTAACTCCATCATCAGGACTGCAATCATGAGCCCGCTTCAGCCATTGAATAGCTGCTTCTAAATGCTCTTGCGTCTCGTAAATTTCCTGCGGTTGGCTCAACAAGTCTTTGAAAGCTCTACTCGTAAAGCTTTCAACTAATTTTAGTTTACCCAAAGACTGCCTGGGTAGAGGTTGTGTTTCTATTTTGTTCTGCATATTTATGGTGAGTGCCAATTCACTTTATATGCGACTGTTGTGGACAGGGTATAATACACCTTTGATAAGAAGCTCGTATTCATTAGACTATTTAGTGGATGCTTACTGTTTTCCTTAAACAATTAAATTATCAACATGCAACTAGGCTTATATTTGCTGGTCTTTTAATTAACTGCTTTTTTAACTACCCTAATAACATTTACTTAAGTAATTTTCCCGATCTCAGCCAAAAAAGTCTACTGTCTTTACACTTTCTTTAAAAAAAAGAGTTTATTACTAATTTTCGGTAAACCTCTAGAGCTAACGTTTATTTGTAGCTAGCAAAAAATGCGCTTAATAAGCGGTCGTGAGTATAAGGTATTGTTAGAAATTATGGTTTCTTTATCTTTCGTGCACGAGAAAAAAGAATTCTGTTGACAACTCAATAGGTAGTCTTCGGTACAGAAGATATTTTTGCTTTCAACCAGTAATAGCGTAAATATGTCAAGTAAAAATGAATACATTTAAAAAAACATCCGGCTCCAAGGATGCAGAGAAATAAGATGGTAAGTCTAACACTCTAATGGGAGCATCATTATAAAGAAAGGCTTCCGGCTGAGAGCAGCTATGTAAAAGGTATCAAGAAAAAAATGAACGCCTTAAGTGTAGAGACGCCATGATTGAAGCGTCTCTACATTATTCACTCCTCTTAAACTGGCGATCGCCACGTTCGCTGCTCTAATTATCAGATTGTCCAAACGCTTGTACAATTGAGTTGACGTCTGATGGCAATTGAAGCGAAATGCTTGCTGCCAATCAGCTTTTCAGCATCCATCGATTATAATTTGGTAGAAGTTTAGTGTTATGAAAAAATATGAATATTATTTCATATACCATACTCAGACCATAAATCGTCTAATTTGACAAATTTTTTGAGGATGCTGGGGAAAATTCCAATTTCCCATGATATTTGCTCAAGCTTTTAGCATTTGCGTTCTTTATAACTCACTTCTTCAATGGAGGTAGCATGGCACGGGTGATCATAGTTGGATCTGGTGGGGTAGGGAACGTCGTCGCCCACAAATGTGCGGCACGAGAAGAGTTTTCCGAAATTCTGATAGCAAGTCGGACAATTGACAAGTGCGATCAAATTGCCAAACGTATTAACTCAACAAAAGTGAGGACAGCAGCACTTGATGCAGATAATGTCAAGAACACTGTCAAACTCCTTCAAGATTTTCGCCCCGATATTTTAATTAATGTCGCACTTCCGTATCAAGATTTAGCGTTGATGGATGCGTGTCTGGAAGCAGGCGTTGACTATCTTGATACCGCTAACTACGAGCCTCCTGACGAAGCAAAATTTGAATATAGTTGGCAGTGGAAATATGAGGAGCGCTACAAAAATGCGGGAATTACGGCTATTCTCGGATGTGGGTTCGATCCGGGGGTGACGGGAGTCTTTACAGCCTATGCGCTCAAGCACTATTTTGATGAGATTCACTACCTTGATATTATTGATTGCAACGCCGGAAATCACGGGCAGGTGTTTGCCACAAATTTCAATCCGGAAATCAATATTCGTGAAATTACCCAAAAAGGTCGGTATTATGAAAATAATGCTTGGGTAGAGGTGCCTCCTCTTTCGATTCATCGTCCAGTTCCTTATCCGGAAATAGGCGATCGCGAATCGTATGTTCTCTACCACGAAGAACTAGAATCGCTTGTCAAACATATTCCAACCTTGAAGAGAGCACGTTTTTGGATGACGTTTTCACAAAGCTACATTACTCATCTTCAAGTTCTTGAGAATGTTGGTTTGACACGTATCGATCCCGTGGATTATGAAGGAACTAAGGTAGTGC
The DNA here is from genome assembly GCA_029379265.1 of Rhizonema sp. NSF051. GTDB lineage: Bacteria > Cyanobacteriota > Cyanobacteriia > Cyanobacteriales > Nostocaceae > Rhizonema. The sequence goes on along the minus strand of JAQYWN010000036.1, from coordinate 3,615 downwards.
CTTTGAAGTTCCTCAAGGCTCTCCTTCCAGAACCGTCATCTCTAGCAGAGAATTATACAGGACAGACATCAATCGGCTGTCATATTCGTGGGATCAAAGACGGAAAAGAGCGTAAGTACTACGTGTACAACAATTGCGATCACGCTGAGACTTATCGAGAAGTAGGTTCTCAGGCAATCTCATACACAACAGGTGTTCCGGCAACGATTGGTGCATTAATGGTCGTGAATAAACTCTGGAAAAAGCCAGGAGTGTATAATGTAGAGCAGTGCAATCCTGATCCGTTTATGGAGTTGCTCGGCCCACTTGGTCTTCCGTGGCATGAGATTATTGATCAAGAATCACCCTTCGAGGAGAAGTAAATGAAACAGACGTGCGACACACTTCTCTTGACTATCCCATCGCCTTGTTTTGTGTTGGAAGAGGCACGTCTTGAGCAAAACCTCGCCATTTTTGAACGAGTGCAGCGAGAAGCACCTGTAAAAGTGCTTCTCGCGCTTAAAGGTTTTTCCCTCTTTCATAGTTTTCCTTTGATCCGCAAGACACTTCGGGGTGCCTCAGCGAGTTCGCTTTGGGAAGCGCAACTGGTAGCTGAAAAATTTGGCGGTGAACTTCATGTCTATTCTCCGGCATACCGTGATGAGGATATGCCTTTGATTCTACAGAATGCTTCTCATTTAACGTTTAATTCTGTGAGTCAATGGGAGCGATTTCGCCCCCTGGTATCAGATTCGGTTCCTCAACCGTCGGTAGGGCTGCGGATTAATCCTCAGTACTCACCGGTGGAAACAATGCTCTATAATCCCTGTCAGCCTTTTACACGTCTGGGCATCTCACCAGAGCATCTTGGGGATAAATTACCTGAGGGAGTCGATGGTTTCTTGAGTCACAACTTATGTGAGAGCAACTCGTATGCGTTGGAAAAAACGCTTTTACATATAGAGCAGTTTTTTGGGCATTTTCTGCCGCATCTCAAGTGGCTGAATCTTGGCGGTGGTCACTTGATGACTCGTAAAGGTTATGATGTCGAACATGCAATAAATGTTTTGAAGGAGTTTCATGAGCGCTACCCCCATCTTGAATTGATCCTGGAGCCGGGATCTGCGATTGTTTGGGAAACAGGATTTTTGCTCAGTACTGTTCAAGATATTATTCCCACTTCCGATCTCATCAATGTGATGTTGGATGTCTCGTTTACCGCTCACATGCCCGATTGTTTGGAAATGCCTTATAAACCTGTGATTCGCGGAGCACATGAACCACAAGAGGGAGAGACAAAGTATCGCATGGGTGGCTCAAGTTGTCTAGCTGGGGATTTTCTCGGTGATTATGCCTTTTCTTCCAATTTGTCAATCGGCGATTGCCTTATCTTTGAGGATATGATGCACTACACTATGGTGAAAAGCTCAATGTTTAACGGGGTAGTGCATCCCTCAATCGGCGTAGTGAGAAAAGACGGCACATTTGAGATGTGGCGGCAGTTTTCCTATGAAGATTATCGCTCCAGACTTGGTTGATTGTTTTGTAATCCCCAGTATGTAGCTCGTTCTTTCAACCAACCCGAAGCTATGTAATGAGCGATCGCTTGATTGACTTTGCCTCGCAATTCATCATACTGCAATCCTTTGGGCATTACCACTGACAAAGGTTGTGTTGATAACTTTGTTGGTAGGAGGTGATACTGCGAATATTCTTGTATCCAACCGCTGAGGATACTAGTATCTGCGGCAAAAGCGGCGACGGCATTGCTTTCGATTAGCGATCGCGCTTGCTGGTAAGAATTAACTCCTACTAACTCAGCGCTAGGTATATAATATCGTACTGGCGCAATCGTGCTGGAGTTGTTGAGAACAGCAATTTTTCGCTTTGACAAATCGCTCCATCTTTGGATGGAAGGATCTTTTGTGACGATGATCGCCCCATCGAAGTAATAAGGAATACTAAAACTGACTAAGCGTTCTCGTGAGGCAGTTGCTGTCACCCTAGCTATAGTAAAATCGACTTTGTGATCTAAGACAAGAGACAGGCGATCGCTATTATTGACGGGTTTTAACTTAACGTTGGGTTTGCCAAGTATATCAACTGCTAGGGCTTTTGCCAAATCAATTTCTAAACCTTGCAAATTGCCATTGGCATCTTTAAACGCCAGCGGACGCACGTTATCTTTAACAGCAATATTTAAGTAGCCTCGCCGCTGAATCTCGGGTAGTTCGGCGGCAGAGACTGATGGTTCTGTATAAGAAACGACAGAGAAGATGAGTAGGAATACAGCAGATAAGAGCAACAGCTTCTGCCGTTGCATTAACCAATGAATCATCCCTGACATCCGTTGCTGAGTTTACTTTACTTGGCCGGCTAATTCAGCGACTTTGCTAAAACTTGCCGGATCGACAACTGCCATTTGTGCCAACATTTTGCGATTCAGCAGGATATTGGCTTTTTTCAAGTTGCCAATCAACTTACTATAACTCATGCCGTGTAGACGAGCAGCAGCGTTGATGCGAGCGATCCAGAGACGGCGGAAGTCGCGTTTGCGGTTTTTGCGATCGCGGTAGGCGCTGCGCAGTGCCTTCATCACCTGTTGGTTGGCGGTTCTAAACAGAGTTGAATGGGAACCACGAAAACCTTTAGCTAGTTTGAGAATTTTATTGCGGCGTTTGCGAGCAACGTTACCGCGTTTTACCCGTGTCATAACTTAAATTCCTGAAATATTTACAAATAAGGGAGCATGAGGCGTACATTAGCTGCATCGCGCTCGTCAACGACTGCCATTTTCGACATGTTACGCTTCTTGTTAGGACTCTTGTGTTCTAGGAGGTGATTCTTAAAAGCTTTGCGACGCACGATTTTCCCGGTACCGGTGGCGCGGAATCGTTTCGCTGCTGCTTTACGAGTTTTGAGTTTAGGCATTGGCTAGTTTTGTTCGGACACGATCCATCATTATAGTCTAAGAGAACGAAAACGAACTGCTAAGATGCAGGATTGCACTTCTTGACGAAATGAAAAAAATAGTTTGTCGTTCGTAGTTGCGCTTTAGCGCTAAATTCATTCATGCTTTGATTCAGCAACTTAGATTAACTTTTCCTGGTTTTGCTGATCTTGGGATCTAAAACAATTTGCGTGTTGACTTTGCTGACATGGTAAGTCCAAGATTGTTGGCGAACTTGAACAATCACTTCCCAGCCATCGATGGGGTTGTACTCCTTGGTACAGATTTCACCAAACTTGAATTCACAGGGATTCCCAAAGTTCTTGGGCGTCACTTTGGTAATTTTCAAATCAGCAACAGCGACTCTTGAACGCTTTGCGGCATCATTGAGTACTGCTGTGGATATCTCTTTGGGTAGCTTGTTTGATGTTGTCTGATGATGAGACAACTGACTAATTATCTGTTCTGTTTGTGGAAAAGCCAGAGCAGAATGACTCCAAGTGAGTCCGAGTGTCAAATATAACAAGCTTGTCAATGCAATAAATGCAATACCTTTATGACTGGAGTTTAGACTAAGCAGCAAGAAATGACCCAGCAGTGCTGAGTTCATAAAATACAACTTTCGAGGATAACTGGAGTTTAGACTAAAAGTCAGCGAACGCTACCATAACAGTTCAAATGTACTA
>JAQYWN010000378.1 GCA_029379265.1 Rhizonema sp. NSF051 | reverse complement strand
GCGCAATCCGTTATAAGTAGTAAAACAAAATTAATTACACAAAATTCATGGATGAAACCCTTATCTGGACTAGAACCTCATGTGTAAAAAATTTTGTGCGGTCACTCAAAATTTCACCTACTTTAAGGACGTGACTTGTGGAAATTCCTGTACGGTCAGGTTTTATATAAAATTGCACCTACTCAGATGTTTTGTCTATTAAACCCGTCCCTGCTTACCATCACCTTCCTCAAACGGAGTATCAAAAGGTGTTTAACCTCTCCCAACTTTAGGAGAGAGAGAAAGTGTATGAACTACAACTGAGAAAAGCTATAAATGTTGCTTATCTTATTTACTCGGGAGGGAGGGGCTCACAAGGGTAGGTTTTTTACATGTAGGTAAGACGCTCGTTGACGTGGGGGGAAAAGTAGACCAGTCAGAAGATGAAAATCTATGTATATATACTGTTTTTTTATCTGTTTCGGGTAAAAAAGCTGCAAGGTCTACTTTCCTTCCTTGTCCTCCAAGTCAAGCCTTCACCCAATTGTAAAAAACCTACACCTGTGAGGGAGGGAGGGGGAGGATTTTGAACAAATCTATCAGGAAAGTTGCTTTTAACATGAGCGTTTTTATTCTTAACTCCAGGTTTACCAAATTTCTTCCACAGACAGCACTCGTAAAAATTCTCAAATTGAGACCGATCATATATATTGTTACTTAAGGAGTTAAGAACTCAAAATATTGCTGTTCCTGGCTTTTGTACGGACAGGTTTAACACTGATACCGTATTTGCTGATATGTTATGTAGCTTAAACCTACACCTACTTCTGACTCCTCTAAATCTGTATTTTATTCATTTGAGAATCTCTGTAAATATTTATGCCTCCTCGTTGGCCTCGTAAACCCGATCGCAATGACCCAGCTTACCGCAAGTTGGACGACAGAATGAATTTTGCTGTACATGTGGCGATCTCCGCCTTAATTAATTCTGGGTTGTGGTTTTTCCAGACATTAAAAGCAGTAACCTGGCAATGGCTACCTCCTCTCACAGCTGGTTGGATAATAATCCTCTTAGTGCATCTGACTTATATTTCAGCGATCGCTAATTACTCAGAAACGCCATCCAAATCTACCTGAAGATGGACTGATGATGTTGATGTGATTGTAACTTGTGGTGGTATCAGTCTCGGCTGACAAATAATAATCTTAAGTTGAGTGAGAGTTCGTGTTCGTTAATTAGAGGTATTTTTATGGCGAAGACTAACACTACAGAACTACTGGAGGCTTTTGCTGCTGAAATTGGTGAGAACGTCTACATAGATATTGCCAAATGGCATCTTTACTTATCTGACGCTAAGCTGCATACTTTAGTAGCTGAACAAATGTATCCCTTAATTACCTCTGACAAGACTGTGGACGAAGACGCAGTAACAAAAGTCTTAGAATCCATTAAAGTCAAAATTGGTGGCGGTAGAAAAGAACTTTCTCTGATTGATTTACTGCCATTACAATGTCAAGTCAGTCTCGTAGATATAGCGGAAAAATATCAGCGCGGAATGTAATTTTTTCAGCATTCAGCCACCAGCAGTCAGTTATCAGCATCTATGACCTTAGAGGTTAAGCTAAGGTTTTTTAAATGTTTAAATAACTGACTTTATAGCTGCTCTTAATGCTTTCAGTCAACCCTTTCTATAGTAGGTTAATTCTATGCTTCTACAACTCAAAGATACGAAGGCATTGGTAGAACTTCTTGATGTTCTAGATTTGATAAATCCCAATAAAGATACCGTCCAAGCAAAAAAACAAGCAGGTGAAGAAGAAGAGCAACCAGAATCTCACAAAAAGGATAATCTAATTTTTCCTTCAGGCGAAAGTTTACCGCGTTGTTGGGTAGATGCTGACTATAAAGACGCTAAAGGTTCTTAATTGTAAGCATCCAGTAAGCGTACACTCGGCAGTTAAACAATAAGTGTGTAAACTTTCCAGCCTTAAGCGCAAACCTAAAAAGTAACGCTTATTGGATGCAGACTCTTGTTTGAAATAGTCTTACTCAATGAAACGCACAGAAATTAGAAACCCGATTACGGCGAAATCGGGTTTCTATCGTCAATAGATCAATCTCGTCCGTCTCATCATTAACCAACAAATCTACTATGGCTTTTATTCTGCGATCGTCGCCACATCATTAATAGAACGCGGAAAAAATGCCTGAGTTATCCAGTAAGTTAAGATGTGAGAAAGCAAACCTAAAGGACCAGCGAACAAACAAAGTGCCAGGGAGTGAATTGTCCAAATTCCAGTTTTCTGTCCTTGCAAATAAATGTAGCGTCCAACAAATAAATCCATCACTAAAAAATGAATCCAGCCAGTTGCAGCAGCTTTTTCATCAGCAAAAAACTTAGCAATATCGGCTAATTGAGGATTTGATAAAGCTTGAGCATTTTCAGGTGTAATACTGATTACGAATAAGTACGAATATAGTACTGCTAAGAGAACAAAGGGAATATACGATTCCATCACTCGTTGCGTGACTTTCCACTTGGGTAGAAAAATCATTAACAACCAAAAAGGTAAAACAAAAAGATTGGCAATGTTGAATATAAGAGAGATTGTCATGAGAGGAAGTGGGGAGTGAGGAAGAAATAAGTTATAAGTTGAGTGAACTGAGATGTCAAGGGATTTAAAATCGCGATCAATAAAAACCACGCTCATGTGCTGTGCTTCTTCTGCTTGCCAAGGACGATCATAAAATTGCTCAAATCGAGTCCCCACTCCTTGCATGACTAGGCGTAGAGGTTTATTCGGCTTAATATTACCGTTTAGGGAGAGGGGTAGAAGAAATTGCATTGCTTATCTTACACGAGCGCTTCTTTGGAGTAGTTAATGAAGACTGTAGGGGCAACCTCCCCAAGATTGCCCTACTCTGCTAAGGTAATCCCAAGGGTGCTGCCCCTACAATGAACGACAAGATTAATTTGTCGTATATTTTATTCAGCAGTTGCTAATTCAGTACTGCCGCGTGTTCGACGTCGCGTGAGGGAGTTGAACAACATTTGACCGATCGCTTTAATCAAATTGCCTTCCAATTCTTGGAACAATTTCATATTCATTCCAAAGGCAGCGTTCGCTTCATCGACAATGCGTTCTTGCATTGCTTCCTCAAGCGGTAATTCATCCAACGTCTGACGGTATTTAGCTTTGAATGCTTTCTCGTCATGAATGTCAGCGAATTCATAGAACGCGACTCCTCGCCCATCAGTCATGTTCATTGCCGTTTGAGCAATGCCTTTAAGAATCTGTCCACCGGATAGATCGCCAAGGTAACGGGTGTAGGAGTGAGCTATTAACAATTCTGGTTGTTTTTCAGATATTTCCCGGATGCGCTGTACATAAGCTTCTCCTGCCGTTGATAGCTGAATTTGTTCCCGCCAGTTGGCACCAAAGTAAAAGCTCAGATCTTGCTCTAGACTATGCTTGCGGTGAAGTTGGGGAAAGTTAATTTTAGAAATAATCGGGTGGTTGCGGTGCTTTTCCATCTCCTCTTCCATGACTGAGTAGATGAAGTAGAAATTAGCGACTAGTTTGCGGTAGGAGGTTTTCTCTACCACTCCTTTTAAAAAGCACTTGACAAAACCAACATTTTCTGCCATCGTGTGGGCTTTTTTTGTCCCTACACGCAATTTGGTTGCTAAATTGCTGCTCATACTAAATTTCTCAACTTTAAAGGTTCAACTGCCGGAATGTTGATTTATCAACAGGCTACAAACGCCACTGAATCGTTACATTAAAACCATTTAATAAGAATTCGCATTACACTTTATTAAGTTGTGATTATTTGTAACCTTCTTTACAATTAGGCAGTTAAAAGCGTAAAGATGTGGCTCTACTACTTTAAGTTTTGTTATTTTTACAAAAAAAATTGCTGAAAGCTCACGTTGGAGTTTACAGCTCAAGGCAAGTAGCACAATAGCTAAATGCTTGTGTTCACACATTAAACCGGAACAGCATCACATCGCCTTCGTGAACGATGTAATCTTTTCCTTCACTACGAACTAATCCTTTTTCCTTAGCAGCATTCATCGATCCGGAAGTTACTAGATCGTTGTAAGCAACAGTTTCAGCACGAATAAATCCCCGTTCAAAATCACTGTGAATCACACCTGCTGCTTGCGGTGCTGACATTCCAGCATGAATCGTCCAAGCACGGGTTTCTTTGGGGCCTGATGTAAAATAAGTGCGCAAACCTAACAGAGCGTAAGTTGCGCTAATCAAAGATTTTAATCCACCTTCTTTGACACCTAAAGATGCTAGAAAATCGGCTCTATCTTCTTCTGGTAACTCAACCAATTCTGATTCTACCTGTGCGGAAACTATGACCACTTGTGCATTTTCAGTACCTGCAACTTGCCGGACTTTTTCTACGTATTCATTCCCCGTTGCTAAGTCATCTTCAGATACATTAGCCGCATAAATAATTGGTTTAGCTGTCAGCAGTTCAAATCCTTTAATCAATTCGGCTTCTTCTTCCGTCAAGCTTACCTGTCTAACCAATTTACCCGCATTTAATGCAGCAGCTAGTTTTTCTAAAAGTGCTAGTTCAAATTGTCCTTCTTTGCTAGTACGAGCTTGTTTACGCGTGCGTTCTATACGTCGCTCAACTTGGGCTAAATCAGATAAACCAAGCTCTAGATTAATAATGTCAATATCCCTAAGAGGATCTACTGAACCGGCAACATGGATGATGTCGTCATTCTCAAAACAACGCACCACATGAACTATCGCATCAACTTCCCGAATGTGGGACAAAAATTGATTACCCAGTCCCTCTCCCTGACTGGCACCTTTAACCAAACCGGCAATATCGACAAACTCAACACGCGCGGAGACAATCTGTACGGAACTGTGAATTTTTGCAAGAACGCTCAACCGCTCATCTGGTACTGAGACTACACCGACATTTGGTTCAATCGTGCAAAAGGGAAAGTTAGCAGCCTCTGCCTTGGCATTGGCAACCAAAGCGTTGAACAAAGTAGATTTTCCAACGTTGGGAAGTCCGACAATTCCAGCTCGTAACATTTTGGGGTTTAGAGTTTTGGTTTTAGATCAATTTTTATAGTACCCCACCAATAGATTCGCTGTTAGGGGAGAGGGGGAAAGAGAATGGTTAAATAGGAGTGGGAATTGTTTGCGGAATTGTTCCTGGAACCGTCTGGGGAATCGGACTGGGAACTGTTTCAGGTACAGGACTTGGTATTAATTCAGGTGTGGGACTCGGTAGCGGATTTGGAGTGGGACTCGGTAGTGGATTTGGTTCGGTATTGGGAATTGTTGGCTCAGGTAAGGGGCCAGGATTAGGATTAATCATGGTAAATTTTCTCAAATTATTCAACCCTACTAACCTAGATGACAAGCAACACTGCCAACATCCCCCAAAATAGTTATTCTGTTTGACACTCTCCGGGGTGAAGCCACGGAGATTCTTAAGACATCGCTGTCTTAATATCCTATCACTAAGGTTCCCTTAATCTCTATTCCTCCTTGGCAACGTTTCCTCGTCTTGGCGGTTCATTTAGCTTAAAAATGCTCAATCAAAACCAAACACCCTTATTAGATACCTTAAAAGCCTGTGCAGCACATCCTCATGCCCCGTTTTATACTCCAGGACATAAGCAGGGACAAGGCATTTCTCAACCTTTAGCCGATTTGTTCGGCAAGGCAGTGTTTCGCGCTGACTTACCAGAATTAGATGAACTAGATAACCTCTTTGCTCCCCAAGGCGTTATTCAACAAGCCCAACAACTGGCAGCAGAAGCATTCGGCGCAGCACGTACTTGGTTTCTTGTCAATGGTTCTACCTGTGGAGTTGAAGCGGCAATTCTGGCAACTTGTGGCATGGGAGATAAAATTATTCTGCCGCGCAATGTACACTCTTCAGCGATCGCTGGTTTAATTCTCTCTGGAGCTTTGCCAATTTTTATTAATCCAGAATACAACCCAGTTTTGGATATTGCCCACAGTCTCACCCCTAACAGCGTAGAAACAGCATTAGAACAGCATCCTGACGCTAAAGCAGTAATGATGGTTTATCCAACTTACTACGGAGCCTGTGGTGATGTGAGTGCGATCGCATCTCTTACCCATCAATACAATATCCCACTGCTTGTAGACGAAGCACACGGCGCACACTTTGCCTTTCATCCCCAACTGCCTACTTCAGCTTTAGCTGCAGGTGCCGATTTAACAGTACAATCCATTCATAAAGTCCTTGGTGCTTTGACACAAGCATCGATGCTGCACATACAAGGAAATAGGATCAAGAGCGATCGCATCAGTAAAGCGTTGCAGTTAGTACAGTCTACCAGTCCCAGTTATTTACTTCTCGCTTCTTTAGATGCTGCCCGCCAACAAATGGCACTGTACGGGAAAGAGTTAATGTCTCGCACATTGCAACTCGCAGACGCAGCGAGAACACGTATTAGCCAAATTCCCGGATTATCAGTTTTGGACATCGGAATCACCCCTGCTCCTTGCCTCAACTCTCTTGAGATGCGCACGACGGCACTGGCTCCCCGATTAGGGAGCAATCAGGGATCGGGTTTTGTTGCTTTAGATATCACCCGATTAACCGTGACTGTTTCTGGCTTGGGTTTAACTGGCTTTGAAGCCGATGAAATTCTCAATGAGCAGCTAGGTATTACAGCTGAATTACCATCACTGCAACATCTCACGTTTATTATTAGCTTGGGCAATACTCAAGAAGATATTGACCGATTAGTAGAAGGTTTCACCATCCTTGCACAAGAGTATTGTCAAATACTACCCCCACACCCTTCAGCAGAGAACAGAATTGCGACCTTTAAAACTCTTGTAGACGATGATTTTTCCAATATAGTGGAGAATACTCGGCGTATTTCCCCAAGAGTTGCTTTTTTTGCTGATACAGAAACAGTGGCTCTAACCAAGGCTTATGATCGCATTTGTGCGGAAATTATCTGTCCTTACCCTCCAGGAATTCCAGTTTTAATGCCTGGAGAAGCGATCAGCAAAGCTACAGTGGATTATCTGCAACATATACAGGCAATGGGTGGATTTATCAGCGGTTGTGCCGATAATACCTTGCATACTATTAAGGTGGTTAGGAGTTAGAAGTTGGTTGTTGAATTGTATAGATCCCCGACTTCTTGAAGAAGTCGGGGATCTCGTGGTGAGTATTGCCTTGACATCTTCAAGAGTGAACAAGCATAAATATATAAGGGTTGCTCAAAATCGCTCTTATATATCTATATTTCATGAAATTTAAACTTTTTGTTTCAACCATACTCATTTCGCTCTTTACTACGATGAACGGAGTCGCGTTGGCTCAGACAGCGACTGATAGTAGTAATGTACCAATGACGACTCAAGAAATAGAAAAAGTTAATAATATCAAACAATTGCTCAAAATAACAGGTGCATCAAGTCTATCCCAACAGATTGTCATCCAAATGTTAAGTAGTATAAAATCTCAGTATCCACAAGTCCCACAAAAGTTTTGGAATGCTTTTCTGGCAGAATTTAATGCAGATGATATAGTCAAACAACTGATTCCTATTTATAGT
>JAQYWN010000377.1 GCA_029379265.1 Rhizonema sp. NSF051 | reverse complement strand
TATACAATATTTATGAGGCTGTTAATTGCTATTCACCATCAACCATTAATCACCAACTCTCAAGTTAAGTGATTACCCAGATGATTGTTCAACTGCTCCCAGAACTTTAAGTGAAGCAATAGTCCCTTGAGTTAAACCTGTAACACCATTAATATTCATTCCCTCGTAAGGTCTTTCATTTCTTAAAGTTTTTAGGCACTCACCAGTTAAAACATCCCAGAGCTTAACTGTTCCATCTTCACTGCCACTGACCAAAGTTTGACCATCTGGACTAAAAGCAACAGACCTTATCCAGTGTGTATGACCCTGTAAAGTTTTGAGACAAAAACCTCTGCTGACATCCCATAATCTTACCATTTGGTCTGTGCTACCACTAGCTAGGATATTACCTTGAGAACTGAAGGCAACTGACAAAACCCAACTTGTGTGTCCCGTCAAAGTTTGAATACATTCTCTCTTGCGAATGTCCCAGAGCTTCACAGTTTTATCTTTGCTACCACTAGCTAGGATGTTCCCTTGAGAATTGAAAGCAGCTGATAAGATCCAACCTGTATGTCCCGCTAAAATTTTGAGACATTCACCACTGCTAACATTCCACAAACTCACTTTTTGGTCATCACTACCACTGGCTAAAATTTGACCATTAGGACTAAAGGCAACGGACCATACCCCATGACTATGTTCCAAGGTTTTCAAAACTTCACCAGTACTAATATCCCATAACCTTACGGTTTGGTCATCACTGCTGCTGGCAAGGATACTACCACAAGGAGTAAAGGTAACTGCTTTTACCCAACCAGTATGGCCATGTAAACTTTTATAGCAACCGTTTGTGCGGATATCCCACAACTTGACTACATGGTCGTAACCACTAGTAGCGAAGATATTACCTTGAGGACTAAAGGCAACAGTTAGTACTTGGCTAGCTTGAATTTGCCAAGTTTTGTAACACTGATTAGTGCTAACATCCCAACAGCATATAGTTTGGTCATCACTACCGTAAACTATAGTTTTACCTTGAGAAGCAAAGGCAACCGACAACACCCCATTATTATAGCCCTGCAAGTTTCTTAGAGCATGACCTGTGCTGACATCCCAAATCCTTACAGTTTGGTCATCACTGCCACTGGCAAGGATATTACCTTCACAATTGAAAGCAACTGATAACACCAAACTAGTGTGTCCCCGCAAAGTTCTAAGACATTCGCCTGTACTACAATCCCAACAGCGTACAGTTTGGTCATCACTGCCGCTTGCTATAATCTTACCTTTAGGAGCAAAGGCGACTGACCTAACGCGACCACTATGTCCTTGCAAAGTTTTAAGGCATTCACCTGTATTACAATCCCAACAGCGTACAGTTTGGTCATCACTACCACTAATTATAGTTTTGCCATCCGAACTGAAGGCCACTGACCACACTAAACTTGTATGTCCCTGCAAAGTTCTTAAGCATTCACCTGTGCTAATATCCCAAAGCTTCACAGTTTTGTCGCTACTAGCACTAGCTAAGATTTTACTTCGAGGACCGAAAACAGCAGACAGTACCCGACCACTATGTCCGTGCAAAATTTTGTAGCATTGATTAGTACTGACTTTCCATAAACTTACACTTCGGTCATCACAAGCACAAGCGAGGATCTTACCTTGAGGGCTGAAAGCAACGGCTCGCATCTGCTCGGGGTGTTCGGTAAAAGTTTTCAGACATTCACCAGTACTGACGTCCCATAACTTGATATTCTCGTCAGTACCCCCACTCTGAAGTGTACTACTATCTGGACTGAAGGCGATCGCTCGAACAGAACTAATATGCCCAAGACATGTTAAAAATTGTTCCTCAGTGCCCGACGTTAAGCTGTCGCCAACGGCAAATTCTCGCCACAAGCCAATTTTACCATTAACGTCACTCGTCGCCAAAGTTTTTCCATTAGGGCTGAATACAACCGTAGAAATTCTACTGAAGTTTTTAGTAAAAAGCGACTTTGATAAATTAGCGTTTCGGAAATTAACTCCATGTAAATTTATATTCCTGAAGTCAGCTTGCCAAATACTTAGGTTAGAAAAATCATAGTCTTTCAAATTGGTCTTTAGCTGACAAAGCAAGTTGAGAATATTCCCACCTGTATACCCAAGTTCATGCGGATATTCTTTTTGGATATTTGATAATATTTGTGTTAGTTGGTTTTCCAGTGTTGTTTGATTTTTAAAGATAGTAAGTAGTTCATCTATAACTGGTTTTAAAATGAAGCGTATTTGAATTTCTCGGAAATGGTCTTTGGCTTCAGCCTTACTTAAAGCATGAGATTTTAAAAGTACAATCTTCTGAGTCACAATCTCTTCACAAACTTGCTGTATTAATTTACTAGTCAAATACTCCATTAATACAGGTTGTATTGTGAAGAGAGCAGCACTTTTCTCAACTTCTTTTGCTGTAACCTTGTCGATAAGACTTCGCCGGCTCAAAGACTCCAGAGCCTCTATTAATTTACGTGATGTTCCTATTGATACAATATCTTCTTGCAATTGGAGGAGCGTAGTTGGCTCACGATTAACTGCCAACCAGTAGATCACTTCACGCTCTAAATCCGATAAACGCTCCTCCTGCTGCTCTATGAGAGCGTTAATATCGTTAAAAACTGCTATTTTTTGCTCTAAAAACTCAGAAATATTACCATTAAATACATCCTGAATTGTTGTCGCCACTATCTTCAAAGCTAATGGATTGCCACAATACCGCTCGAAGAGCGCCTTTTGTGTGGGATCATCTCCCAATAAACCTTTGGAGTGAAAAATTATTTTTCCATCCTCCTCACAAAGCCCTTTTAATTGGAAGGATCGAACAGGTAGTATTTCTCCTTCAAGTGATGCTACGTCTTTCGCTTTTTCCCGAGAAGTCAATACTAAGGAACTCTGATGAATTGCTTGTCCTAACCTTCTTATCAGTTGACCATAATCTTCATACCCTTCTCTGTAGTTTCCGGCAATAACACCACTTTGCAGAATTGTTTCCGCGTTATCGAGTATAATTAGACAACGGTGTTGTTGCAAATAATCGATTAACTGTGAGATCCTGCTGTCTATACGTTTTGATAAGTCAGTCTCTGAAATCTGGTTGTTAGAGAAAAATTGAATCAAGTCAGCAAGAAGATCAAATAGCGAGGGAGCATTGTAGAGCGATCGCCAAATAATATACTCAAATCGCCCCTTAATTTCATAGACTAGCTTGGCGGCAAGAGCGGTTTTACCGATGCCTCCCATTCCCAATAGTGCTACAACTCGGCAGTCTTCCTGAATGATCCATTCCTTCAAGAGAGCCAGTTCTGTTGTGCGTCCATAAAATATGGAAACACTAAATTCATGTTCCCAATCAATGCGCTTGGGGTTCATCAAGGTTTGAAGTATCGATAAATCAGGAGCGCTTTTTGAATAATCGCTTTTATTCAAGTCTATATTAAACGCAGAAAACAAACGTACGAGCGTTTGTTTGTCAACCCCTTCTTGACGAGCCAATACCTTCGCAACTGTATTGGGAGTTAATCCTGTAAGCTCACTTATTTCTTCTAAGGTGCATTTGTATCCAGATTTTTCTTGCTCCTCCCATTTTTGTTTTCCATTGTAAAGCTTTTCCCAACCTTTGAGAGTGAGTATAACGCCACGACTCCGTTTCGGATTGTGCTGATTCATAAATTACAAGTATTCATTTTTCCAGCCAAATTCACTGAAGCATGTTTGCGTCATTTATAAAACTAAATGATTATTTAATAATCTGATACCGTCTTAAGTACAGGTTACAAGAAAGCATCTAGCTTTTTATTGATGTCGGATAGATTAATTCTTTGAAGTAGGCATAGCAAGAGAGCGAGAACTTGAGGAAGATTATATTTGTTCCACTACGTTCTGGGGATTTTGCTCCAAGGGTAAATCTGTTCAATAGTGAAGTTTATAGCACCAGGACAAACCCTCACAAATCTATTCAGCTTGATATTAACACTCGATTATTGATAAAAGCTTTGTTTTGTGGCACACTCAAAGAATATAGCATATAAACTACCTCAGATTAGTAAGATTTTGAAGCAAAAAGGTATAGGTTTCTGTAGATATATCATTATATAGGTGTACGTGAAAGCGACTTATGCACCTAGTAACCCTCTTATAAACTTCTTTTAATAATTCCTTGTCTGGAGTTTCCTTTGAATGAGGTACACCACATTACAAAGGCGAACTTCCTTTGGAAGCTTATATGGATTTACTTACTTTCTAACCACCGTACCCCACCCCTAAGATCGCGGCTTTGGCGTGGCGAGGCTTTTAAGGACACAATAACGCTACGAACTTGTGAAATTCTGTACTTAGTTTCTGGCTCAAAAAGTTTTCAGTCGCGCTCAACGAGAGAGTTATGTGTATCGCTAAAAGTACTGAGGGCGTTGAAAATCTGATGATCGCCGTCCGTAACCGGAAACTGTCCCAAATCCGGCAAGTTAACCCCCATGATATTTTTAGCACCGTCGGCAGCGAGCGTTGTTACTGCCCTAGATAAATTTGCAACTGTCTCACTAGAATTAGAAACCCCACCAGAAAGATAATCGAGGTAATCATTATTACCAGCCCACAGGATATAAAGGGCAAATGTTTATGTACGGTACTATGCTGCTTTCTAAGGGGCATATGGTAGACAAACTTGAAAGCGCGTGTCACCCGGCTTTGAAAAGCAGTGAATGTCTCCGTTATGCTGACCAACGACAATCCGGTAGGCAATTTCCAGACCCAACCCCGTTCCTGCACCGACCGCTTTCGTGGTAAAAAACGGCTCAAAGATTCGGGATTGAATCTCAGGGGGAATGCCTGATCCGTTATCCGCAATTTCGACTACGACGTAATCCTTCTTGCTTAATGTACGTATCCAAATTGTACCTTCTTCTCCGGTAGCATCAATGGCATTATCAATGAGATTAGTCCAGACTTGATTTAATGCACTCCCATGAACTTGAATCAATGGCAGGTTGTCCTCGTACTCGCGTATCACTTTGATACTGCACGACTTTAACTTGTAACCCAGTACAGTGAGCGTATTGTTGAGACCTTCATGCACATCTACATGTTGTAGTGGAGCTTGATCCATATATGAGTAGGCCTTGACGGCCTTGACTATTTCAAAGATGCGATCAGTGCCCTCCTCAAGTACATTTAGTACACTTGCTATAGTCAATGTTGCCTCTAACCAAGTCACCACATCGCTGAGTGTATTTGTTGTTACTTCTTCTAAAACTGCTTTTAACACTTTCGTGTTCAGTCCTGTTCCTACGAGGGTAGGAACAATTTTCCACCCATTAGCAACGCCATGTGAATCTAGCCAAGCCATTAGTTCATCTTCGCAATCAATTTGAGTTAAGGAATCCAAATTGTCGTATGTAGCAGCGTACTGAATGGCATCATGTTTAAGATCCAAGAGGCACTCTAACTGCATTGGGGTAAGGCGTTGTTCAATACATTTTAGGGAAATAGCTTCTAGAGTCTGCATCTTACTGCATAAATGTCCTGCTGCCCGACGAGCAGCTGATGCTGGATTATTTAGTTCATGAGCAAGTCCAGCTGCTAATTTACCTAAGGCAATAAGTTTTTCGTGCTGTTGAGACAGCATCTGCATCTCTTGCATTTTAAGTTGTGCCGCTTGTCTTTTTACCTCCTCTGTCTTCTTGAATAAGTCAACAAATACCTTAACTTTCGATTTCAATATTTCTGCTGAAATCGGCTTGATCAGATAGTCTACCGCATCAAGAGAATAACCTTTGAACATTAAAATATCGCTTGCACTAAATGCTGTCAAGAAAATGATCGGGGTGTAACGCGATCGCTCTCGTTCTCGGATTAACTTTGCCGTCTCAAAACCATCCATTCCTGGCATTTGAACGTCAAGTAGAATCAAGGCAAAATCTTGATTAAGAAGATACTTTAAAGTTTCCATACCTGATTGAGCCTTTACCAGATTGTGATCAAGGCTGTCCAGGATTGCTTCTAAGGCAAATAAATTTTCCGGATAGTCATCAACTAGGAGGACATTTACTTTTGGTTCGGGCTGCATGTGCTGCTGAGGGTGCAATGTGATAAACGTTGATGGATAAAAGGACAATGCTTTTTTTCTTGTTATCTAATACCAATTCAAAAAATGTTTGCGACAGATACGGCTTTCAAAATATAGTCATAGCCAGTCAGGGAAGCAACAATTTCAGGGGTAAGTTGAGTTAACAGTTGGGCTACCAGGGAGCGTAAATTATCTAAATTCTCAAATAGTTCCCATTTCAAATCTTTTTTGAGATATTCCCAAACTCGTTCAATTGGATTAAGTTCAGGGGAATAAGGGGGTTGGAATAATAAGATGATATTTTCAGGAATTTGTAGCTTTTTGGCTTTATGAAATAAACCGTTATCGACCTGAATAATGTTGAGGATGTCGCAATGACAAGCTGCAAACTCGTTTAAAAATTGCTGGTAACACTCAGTATCAACATGGGAAAACTGCCAAAAGAAACTATCACCTGTAAGTGGCTCGACTGCACCGTACAACCAAAATGCTTTAAACTGCCACTGCAACTCACCAATCGGTTTAACGCCTTTTAATGTAATTTTTCGTCCCTCGATTGTTTTGAGTCCAAATCGACTTTCGTCTTGCACGAAGTAACGGATATCTTTATAATTCGGTAACATGATAGCAGCATATTGAGTAATCAGTTCTAAGTCGTCGCCAAGGTTTTTTTAAAAGCCTCTAACTTTTGCTCGTCCTGTTTTATGTTGCGAGGGCGGGGTACTTTCAATTTTGCCTTCAGTCTATAACGTGTCAAATAATGTACAGTTGCATACTCCGCTTGCACTCCTAAAACTTTGTCTAGCCAGTGCTGAATTTGTGTATACCTTTGAAATCCTCCATCCGGCTGCTCAAGTTGTTTCTTGAGACTTTCAACCGCCCAATTTGGTATTACTTTTGTTCGCCCTGTGCTTGTCCCAAACTTCACAAATGCATCAATCCCCCCGGAGCGGTAATCCGCTAACCATCTTTGTACCGTGCTTCGATGTTTACCCAATGTTTTTGCGATCGCGCAAATGTCTAGGTGTTGAACTTTAATGAGATATAGTGCTTGCACGCGCTCTTTGATTCGGGCATTTTTTTGTTGGCGCAAATACACCTCCAGTTCCTCTGCGCTTTCTTTGATGTCGATATGTGTTACCCCTACCATTACACTACCTACCTTGAATGCGACTTCTTTTACTTTTACCATCTGTCGCATTCTTTTTTCAAATTGGTATAATTGTTTTCACTAAACATTTAAACTGTACACGTCTATTCAAAGATTTTTCCTACAATAGATTTAAAATCAATACGTTTCGATGGTTAATATTTTGGAGCAAGTTTATATTCTTTCGATTGTTATGACCCTGTTTGTCAAAAAGTTTTTATGGTGTGTATACTTTAAGATTACACTTATCAAGGCAGAGGATGCAGGGAAAAAGAGAGAAGAGACCATTATTCTAGCTTCTTAATAACCCACATTTCGCACTTCATTTTGAAGTATACAAAGTTATACAA
>JAQYWN010000376.1 GCA_029379265.1 Rhizonema sp. NSF051 | reverse complement strand
CATTTATTCACTTAAATAACCTTCAACAGGAGGAATTGCATTTGTCACGTCGCTATCTATTTAGCTCAGAGTCTGTAACCGAAGGACATCCCGATAAAATCTGCGATCAGATTTCTGATACTATCGTTGATACCTTACTTACACAAGACCCTAATAGCCGCATTGCTGCCGAAGTGGTGGTCAACACTGGTTTAGTGTTAATCACTGGTGAAATTACCACCAAAGCCATTGTAAATTATGTCAATCTCGCTCGCCAGAAAATTGCCGAGATTGGCTATACCGATGGTGATAACGGGTTTTGTGCCAGCAGTTGCTCAGTGATTGTTGCTTTAGATGAACAATCGCCTGATATCGCTCAAGGTGTTAACAGCGCCCAAGAAATTCGCGAGCAGGACAGCGAGCAATTATTCGATAAAATTGGTGCTGGCGATCAAGGTATCATGTTCGGTTTTGCTTGTAATGAAACACCAGAACTGATGCCATTACCTATGTCGCTTGCTCACCGAATTGCTCGCCGACTAGCAGCAGTCCGCAAAACAGGTCAGTTACCATACCTGCGCCCGGATGGCAAAACTCAAGTTACCATCGCTTATGAAGATGGCCGACCTGTAGGGATTGATACAATTCTGATTTCCACACAGCACACAGCTGCGATTGGGGAAATCACTGATGAAGCGGCAGTACAGGCGAAGATTAAAAAAGATCTTTGGTCAATTGTTGTCGAACCAGTGTTTGTAGACCTTGATATTCATCCAAATGAGCAAACACGCTTTTTGGTCAACCCCACTGGCAAGTTTGTCATTGGTGGTCCTCAGGGAGATTCTGGTTTGACCGGTCGCAAAATCATTGTTGATACCTACGGTGGTTACTCGCGTCATGGCGGTGGTGCTTTTTCTGGCAAAGATCCCACCAAAGTAGACCGCAGCGCTGCTTATGTCTGTCGCTATGTAGCAAAAAATATTGTCGCTGCAGGTTTGGCAGAAAAATGCGAAGTCCAGCTAAGTTATGCCATTGGAGTAGCGCGACCAGTGAGCATCATGGTGGAAACTTTTGGCACCGCTAAAGTCGATGACCAAACCTTGCTAGATTTAGTGCAACAGCATTTTGAACTACGTCCGGCGGGAATTATCCACAGTTTCAAGTTACGCCATCTACCAAGTGAAAGAGGCGGACGTTTTTATCAGGACGTCGCGGCTTACGGTCACTTTGGTCGAGATGATTTAGACTTGCCTTGGGAGCAAACCGATAAGGCAGAATTGTTGAAGCAAGCTTTACATAAGCCACTCTCAACTGTAAAAGTCTAACTTTTCCAACTCCCGTCATCTGGCGGGAGTCAGCAATATTCATAAGTATTAATTATATATTAATCTGGACAGGATTTCTCAATAAAAATATGACTGGCTCTGCTCGCTAACTATAGTTTTTTGAAATGACTGTTAGGATTAAGTTATAAATTCAACTGATGCAGAGGAAGATAATATGCAAAGGAAAATTCATCAATTCTTTATAAAGATTGATGAATCTTGATAGCCTGATTAAAAACTTTGTCAATTCATTACGCCTCATACTCCCTAAAAACGACACTCGAGGGAACAGAAAAATATTCTGACTCCTAAGTTCAGCAAATGATTGCCAAGAGTTGAGAAACGCTTTTCTATCAAACGTGAAACTATTGCAGTATAGCCATTTCGAGTTAAACTGGGAAAAGTGGCTCAAAAGTGTTTGTTAATAATACTAAAAACTGTTAAACATTAGTATAACTAAATCTAGTAGCCAGACTAAGAGAAGCAATTTTTATAAGCATTTAGCCTTTAGCCATTAGCCTACAAAACTTGTAAGAAACAGGTTTAAGGAGCGGAGGTTTATACAATTTAGTTTATAGCTACTGATTACTGAAGCGCTGATTACTGAAGCGCTGAATGCTGACAATTTTTAAGAGAGGGCAAGGAGATTTGAGGAATGCAAACTCAAAAGCAAAACGGTATTGACAGTCATTCAAAAAGTAAACAAATGTCAGCCGACCAGCTCTCGACAGACGAGGAACTCCCAACCATAGAATTTCCCTCGAGAGGAAAACTAAAAGCTAGTTCCTGGCACATTCATCAAAAAATAGGCTACGGATACTTTCTGGCAATTGGGATTGGCTTTTTCGGTTCACTAACTGGACTAATCATTGCTAACTACTACAGGGGAATAGAATTACGAGAATTAAATCATTCGCTTTTCCAAGTAAAAATGTTGAATGATTACAAGGATGCATTAGTAGGAGTGCAATTGTACAGTTCAAACTTGACAACGGCAATAGAAAATCCAGAACGGCTAACTACTAAAAAAGCAGAATTTCGCAAGAATATTGATAAAGCTCATAAAACGGAGCGTAAAATTTCAGATTTTTTAGCTCAAAAGCCAAAAAAGTTAGCAGCAACTGAAGCAACATTACATGCTTTAGTGCATGATTCCTCAAATAGTTTAAAATTTTATAATCAGCAAATTGATTCAATATTACAGGAAATTGATAACAAGCAACTGCAGCCAAGGCAAATTTCCTTAATCCGAAACCAGTTGTTGATAATTATGCGAGGTCAAACAGCGTTAGAACTAGAGAAGCTGTCTGAGAGATTGACAAACATTCTGCAAAGTGCTGAACAGCAAGAGCAGGAAATAGCAAAACGCGTGGATAGCTCAAAAGGATATGAGCGGTTGATCGTGATTGCGAGTATGTTACTGTCAGTAGCGATCGCTGCAATAGTCGCATGGCGTACTTCAAGGGCGATCGCAGAGCCAGTGATTACTGTCACTCAAGTTGCTGAACAGGTGGCAAGGAAATCTAATTTTGATTTGCGAGCTCCTATCACCACTGAAGATGAAATTGGATTATTAGCTAAATCTCTCAATCGTCTAATCGAGCAAGTCTCTAAACACACTAAAGAACTAGAACAAGCTAAAGAATTAGCAGAAGATGCTAGCAAAGCAAAAAGCCAGTTTCTGGCGAATATTAGCCATGAGTTACGCACACCATTGAATGCCATTATTGGCTTAAGCCAACTCCTGGAAGATGATGCATCGGATCTGGGTTTAGCAGCAGATTTTATCATAGATCTCGAATCGATTAACTCTTCTGGTAAGCATCTACTGACATTAATTAACAACATCCTTGACTTGTCAAAAATAGAAGCAGGGAAAATGAATTTTTATCCCGAGCCATTTGAGCTAACCACACTCATTAATAATGTCATTACGACAGTCAAGCCTTTAGTAGAGAAAAATGGTAATGTTTTGGAAATCTGTTGCGACCAAGAACTTGGCATTATGCACACCGATCAGACAAAACTAAAACAGGTGCTCTACAACCTGCTCAGTAACGCTGCTAAGTTTACCACAAACGGCAAGGTGCGTCTCTCTGTTAAGAGAGAATTTATTGATTTAGGAGAGAATTCTCCTAAGTCAATTGTTACTTTCACCGTCACAGATACAGGTATTGGTGTGTCTCATTATCAACAGCAGCAGCTCTTTCAACCCTTCACCCAAGGAGATGCTTCAACGACGAAAAAGTATGGTGGTACAGGACTGGGATTGGCAATTAGCCGTCACTTTTGCCAGATGATGGGTGGTGACATTTTTCTCCAGAGTGAACTAGGAGTTGGATCTACTTTCACCGTCCGCCTTCCACTTACTGTTAAAGAATAGAGGGAGAAGAAAAAATACAAAATTATTCCCAAACTGCATGCAAATTCAAGATAAAACCTGGTAAGACATCTTCTCCTGATAACTCTGTTGGGGATTCTAAAACTTCTACATCTTTTCCTTGGCGATATATTTCGACTCGACGATTTTTTCTATCGATTAACCAGCCGAGTCTAACTTGGTTGTCTATATATTCTTTCATTTTGTCCTGTGCCTCTTTTAAAGTATCACTAGGAGACATTAATTCCAAGATAAAGTCGGGAGCAATTGGGGGAAATTTTTCTTGCTGTTCGAGTGTGAGTGTATCCCATCTTTCTTGCTTTATCCAAGAAACATCGGGAGAACGGTTTGCACCATTAGCAAGTTTAAAACAGGTAGAAGAATCAAAACAGACACCTAATTTTCTTTGACGATTCCAAATCACAAAATCAGCCCCTATTTCAATATTTCTTTTCCCTGTTGCTCCTCCAGTAGGTGACATAATAATTAATTCTTCCTTGGCATTGCGCTCAAATTTCATTTCAGGGTTATTCCGACAAAGTTGATAAAATTGGTCGTCGGTTAGTTTAATGATAGAGTTGAGATTAATCGTAAAGGCTGTCATAGTAATTTTAGACTTAGAATTTCATTGACTTATACACCAAACATTTTGGTGAGCAGGAGGGTAAAATTAAAGTTAAGTCGCTCTTTGTCATCATTTGTCAGTGCCGCTCAGTCTCAATCCTACCGACTCCTCACTTCCATGACAACAACCATTGACTTCCTCAGTCACCTCAACCCCAGTCAACGTCGTGCCGTTGAGCATTTCTGCGGTCCCTTACTCGTGGTTGCTGGTGCGGGTTCCGGCAAAACACGCGCACTGACTTATCGCATTGCTAACCTGATTGTGCAACATCGAGTTGCTCCTGAAAATATCCTGGCGGTAACATTCACTAACAAAGCCGCAAGGGAGATGAAAGAGCGTATTCAAAAGCTCTTTGCCGAACAGTGGGCAATGAGAGAGTATGGTGAGCGTTTCGATTTATTACCAGGAGACAAACAAACACAACTGCAGTCGCGAGTTTGGAAGAACGTTATCAAAGACATGTGGTGTGGTACTTTCCACAGTTTGTTATCTCGCATTCTCCGCTTTGATATAGATAAATACCAAGACGAAAAAGGACGACGGTGGAATCGGAATTTTTCCATTTTTGATGAATCCGATGCTCAAAGTCTGATTAAAGAAATTGTCACTAAACAGCTACAGCTAGATGACAAGAAGTTTGAACCTCGTTCTGTTCGCTATGCCATCAGTAATGCTAAAAACCAAGGTTTATCACCAAGAGAGTTTGAGACAGAACAACCGAACTATCGTGGACGGGTGATAGCAGAAGTTTACAATCACTATCAAAATAGACTGGCAGAAAACAACGCTCTTGATTTTGATGATTTGATCCTTGTTCCTGTCAAACTGTTTCAACAGAATGAGCAAGTATTGAGTTACTGGTACAATAAGTTTCGCCACATCCTTGTTGATGAATATCAGGATACTAACCGGACTCAGTACGATCTGATTAGTCTATTATCAACAAATGGTGAAAAGAGAAAAGACGAATGGAACTGGCGCGAACGCTCGGTTTTTGTAGTGGGGGATGCAGATCAATCCATATATTCATTTAGGATGGCTGATTTCACCATTTTGTTGAACTTTCAGCAAGAGTTTGGTGATGGGTTGCCAGATGAGGACACTGGTTCAATGGTGAAGTTAGAAGAAAATTATCGCTCTTGCGAAAACATTCTGCAAGCAGCAAACCACCTGATTGAGAATAACACTCAACGGATTGATAAAGTCCTCAAGCCAACACGCGGTGCAGGTGAAGAGATTTATTCTCATAAAGCAGATGATGAAATTGCAGAAGCAGAATTTGTGATCAATCAAATTCGCAGTTTGGAAAATCAGCATCCAGAGTTGAATTGGGGAAGTTTTGCCGTACTTTATCGCACCAATGCCCAATCTCGCCCCATAGAAGACTCTTTGGTACGCGCGGGAATTCCCTATACAGTTGTGGGCGGATTGAAGTTTTATGATCGCAAAGAAATTAAAGATGTCCTAGGTTATTTGAGAGCGATCGCCAACCCGGCAGATTCAGTCAGTTTGTTGCGAGTCATCAACACTCCCCGACGCGGAATCGGTAAAGCAACGATTGATGCTTTGGTGAACGCCGCCCAGCAATTAGGCACTCCCTTGTGGGAAATACTTAGTGATGAGACATCAGTGAATACATTAGGCGGACGTTCAGCTAAATCTGTTAATGCCTTTGCCCAAATGATCAGTCGCTGTCAAGAACAACTTAATACAGTTCCCGTTTCCGAAATTGTCCAAGGAGTGTTGGAACACTCTGGTTATATTCAAGATTTGCAAAATCAGGGTACGGACGAAGCTGATAATCGGGTGAAAAACGTCCAAGAACTTTACAACGCGGTGCTGCAATTTGAAGAAGACAACGAAGACGTAACCCTACAAGCTTTCCTTGCCAGCACTGCCCTCAGTTCCGATTTGGATAACTTGAAAGAAGGACAAACAGCAGTTTCGCTGTTGACATTACATGCTTCTAAAGGGTTGGAATTTCCCGTTGTCTTTTTAGTAGGAATGGAACAAGGACTTTTTCCCAACTACCGTTCTATCAGCGATCCAACTGCATTGGAGGAAGAACGCCGTCTGTGTTATGTAGGTATTACTCGCGCCCAAGAACGCTTGTACTTAACCCATGCTCACGAACGCCGTCTTTATGGTTCCCGCGAACGTGCTTTGCGATCGCAGTTTCTCGACGAGTTACCTGATGAATTAGTCGCAACTCAAAGCATAGGGCGTCGAGTGACTGTCAAAGCAGCTTCTGTGAGAAGTGGCAAGCCAAGTCAGGCTGAGGATTGGCAATTAGGCGATCAAGTCCTACACAAAATCTTTGGCGTCGGTGAAATTACTCATATTTTTGGCTCTGGCAACAAAGTGTCTGTGGCAGTTAAGTTCGACAGTCTCGGGCAAAAAATCATCGATCCCAGAATTGCCCAGTTGCAGAAGATTGAGTGATAGATGAGAGCTATTTTCGGTGTTGCTGATTTAAAGTATGAATTAGCCTTACGCAATAGACTTGCACAGTACGTTGCTGAGCCAGCGCGAATGAATGTTCGTACAATTTTTAATTGTTACTGCTTCTTTTACAAGTCCAATAAAACTTTGTATAAATTAATTAGCCGTTCGTATTTCCTTCGTAGTCTCTGGACACACGGTTTCCAGACAAGGTTTGTCGATGATGGTTTATCAAATTTGGGGTCTATATGTCATAAAAAAAGTGCAGGTGATACCTTGAAAAAGGCTCCTAATGCTTTGGCTTGGCTCTTACTAATACTTCTTTTGCCATTGATTACTTCCGAAGTAATACCTTTCGAGCCAAAAACTTCCACTAAGTCTTTTTGTCTAAGTCCTCGTGCCAGCATTAATTCCTCCAAGATATCATGAGGGGTTGCCGCTTGCAGATGATAGTGTTCGTCTTCATACTGCTCAATGAGTATTGCTAGCAACTGCAACACTTCAGCTTGTTCTAGTGTTATGAGCTCTCCCAAAGCCATCAGCTTACTTGCTTCATTAAGTAAACGCTCATACTCTTCTTCTGTATCAATGACTCGTGGCAAAGTTTCAGCAAGTAACCTAATGTATTCCTCCTGGTTAAGCGTACCAATCATACAAAAATGCTCCTAAATATCTTAATTAAATTTATGTAAGAACACATTATTATTGTGTTCTTACATAGCTAACCTTTAAAATATCAATGCAGTGTATCTAGTAAGTCCTCTAACAAATGTTGCCTCATTTTTTCCATTTATCTTCGTCATATTCTGTATGTGTTAAAATATATCTGATAAAAATAGTCTGACTTATATAGTTGATTTCAGTAATTAATC
>JAQYWN010000375.1 GCA_029379265.1 Rhizonema sp. NSF051 | reverse complement strand
TCTTGCACTTAGTCATGGAATTGACATTCAAATTTCCAGGTGCAAGATCTGAGTCAAGGAACACGCGAAGAACAAAGGGTATCAGACGCTCATTAATGACGTATTACGTAAGTATGTAGAACACAGCAAGGGACGATAACTTTAGTGGATAGCCACCAGTTTTAAGTTGAGGTAGAGGAGCTCTTGAAGAGATTGAGCATCTGTAAATGTTTGTGTATAGGTGCAATGGTATTTGCCGTCATCATTCCACTGGCGGCGACTGCTGGTAAACCAATGCCGGGAAAAGTTGAGTCTCCACAGCAGAGCAATCCGGGTATGGGTGTGCGAGGACTGGGAAACAAACCAACTCCGGCACGAATAGCCGGGCCATAAGATCCACGATAGCGTCGGAGATAACGTTCATGTGTCAGGGGTGTACCAACTAACGTTACGTCGCATCGTTGGCGAATATCTGGAATAATTCGTTGTAGCGCTTGCCACATGACTTCTGCACGCAGGCTTTTTTGTTGTGCATATTCCTGACTCCGACGATCCATCCCCTGCCAGAGATCGTATGGTTCGTTGCCAGGAGTATAAACGTGAATGACATGCTTTCCTAGTGGTGCTAGCGACGGATCGAGAACCGAGGGAATTGATATCAGTACAACATTTTGCGGCGCTGTCACACCTTTTTCCCAATCATTGACTATGATGTAATGACACGCCAGGTCTGACCGTATTCCTTGAGCGTCAATCCCTAAGTGGAGATGCATGAAGCTATCACATTCAGGTGTGCTGGAGCGCGATCGCAACTGTTTTGGTACTGATGGTAACAGCTTCAGGGTATCCCACACCGACACATTAGATACGACATATTTGCGTGTTTTTACTACCTTGCCTCCCCGCAGACGCACACCTACCGCCCGATCTCCTTCGACAAGGACTTGCTCAACATGAGCGCCCAGCATGAGCTTACCACCACATCGTGACAATCCCCGTACCAGAGTGTCAACTAAAGCACCACTTCCACCAATTGGATAGTCCAACTTCACACCCGGTCGATACCAATCTGCAAACATAAATGCGACTTCCGCAGTACTGGTACCATCGGCTGGGAGTCCGGAGAGGAGGAAACAAAGTAAGTTTAGCCAATTACGAATAAAAGGGTCTTTCACAACACCATCCATGATGCATGAGAAAGGTGCCGTCAGCTTGGGAATATTTGCCGTATGCCGTAGTGAAGATAAAGCAAATCGGCTCATAGTCAAAGCCGCACCTGCATCAAAACGCATAGCGGCTGGTGGAATTGCGATTGCAGCCTGAGCGAGTGGTGCCATCACACGCTGGAGTGAGCGCCACTCAGCGACAGCATCGTCCCCACGGAATCGCATGAGAATTTCACAAAATTGGTCAGCACCAACCGATGTGTCAAAATCTCCTTCCGGCAGACAGCAACCCCATGTATCATATGTCACGCAGGGAAGTTCCTCACCAATGGCATCTAGGACGTGACGTAAGGGATTAGCAGAAGGTTTATAGGACAGTCCAGAGTAGAGTGAAGGACCTGAATCAAACTTAAATCCGTTGCGTTCAAAAGCGTGTGCCGCACCACCGGGGATAGAGTGACTTTCACAGACGATAACATCAAAACCATATCGTGCTAAAAGCGCAGCACAACTTAAGCCGCCAATCCCACTACCAATGACGACTATATCTGTTTGTTCAGAACTCAAAGTGGATGCTGTCATAAGTTTATTGTAGCTCATTGTATAGTTGAGAGCTACTTGTGAGAGCGTCAACTTCGAGCTTCGGGTGAGTAATGGTGAATCAACCTGGTAATATAAAACATTACCCACTATTTAATATCTTAGATCGTTAGTGTTCTTGTTTGAGATTTTCAAGTATTGACATAATTCGCTTGTTGTGGTGAGAGGAAAATAGCTGAATGCGACTAGTAATTGCTTGATCTCTAAAAATTAGACATAGGAGTGAGAGTTAATTATGCGTTCGCTGAAATCTTTGGTATGGGCGAACAGCCCTGACGCTCGTTCGCGAAGCGTCTCCCCTTGGGAGAAGACTCGCTAACGCTGCGCTAACGGGTGACGCTCGTGCCTCGCTACCGCTTCGCTAACGCAGTCCCCTAGGTCGGGCTAACCCTCCTGCTTTCTCTGTCTCACCGTTCGCCCCTACTCGCACAATTTCAAGGTGAATATCAAAAACAATGCATCTCAACTCTCCAAAATCTGATCGCTTCAATAATATTGGGCTAAGAACTGTTTTGATTCTGACAGTTGCTAGTGGTGTAACTATTGCCAATGGTTACTACAATCAACCACTACTAGCACAGATTGGTCGCAGTTTTTCAGTTTCCGTTCAAGAAGTAGGGCTAGTTCCGATGTTCTCACAAGTTGGGATTTCACTGGGAATTTGCCTGCTGCTTCCCTTGGGAGACATTGTGGAATGTCGGCGGCTGATGGTGATCATGCTGGGCGCTACAACTTGTGCTTTAGTTGCAGCAGCAGTGGCACCAAACATTCATTGGCTCTATGCTGCCAGCTTTTTGACTGGTTTTACAACGCTAGTACCTTACTTGATTCCTCCGTTGGCAGCAAACTTAACAGCTCCCCACGAGCGAGGAAAGATTATTGGAACAGTAGTCAGCGGTATCTTTTTTGGCATACTCTTGGCACGTACAGTTAGTGGTTTTGTAGGTGCCTCTTTGGGTTGGCGAGCAATGTACTGGATTGCGAGCATTCTCATGATTGCCACCGCACTAATTCTTGGCAAATTTCTACCGAAAAGACTACCAGTGTCTACTATGTCCTATCGGCAACTTTTGGGATCGCTCTGGCAATTGATGTGGGAGGAACCCCAGTTACGTCAAGCGGCAATGATGCAAGCATTAGTGTTCGCCACATTCAATGCATTTTGGACAACGCTGATATTTCTTCTGGAAAATCCACCTTATCACTATGACAGTCAGATTGCCGGGTTATTTGGTTTGGTTGGTGTCGTTGGAGCCAGCATGGCACCATTAGTTGGTAGATTAGCAGATCGAAAGAATACCAGATTTACATTAGGGCTGGCGATTAGCATTACCATCTCATCGTGGTTTGTCCTTGGTTTATTTGGGCATCAACTCATGGGTTTAATTGTGGGAGTCACTTTGTTAGACATTGGTGTACAATCAAGCCACATCTCTAATCAATCGCAAATTTTTGCTTTATTACCAGATGCTCGCAGCCGCGCTAACACCGTTTACGGTGTCACTTGTTTTATCGGTGCAGCCGTTGGTTCTTCTCTTGGTGCTTATAGTTGGAGTGTATGGCAGTGGCACGGAGTGTGCGTATTAGGATTGTCCATGTCAATTATTGCCGCGATTATTTACTTTACTGGGCGTCAAGGTTTAGAGTAAACTCGTCCTTTCCAAGCACCGCCTTGCCCTTGCCAGTGACGCCAAGCTGAGTCTATCGTCATGAGATTATAGAGAAGGGCGATCGCAGGCAAGCAGCAGGCTAACCAAAGGGGACACTTGTAAAAGCGAATAGTGGGTAAGTAAGCAAGTGTCATTAGCAGCCACCCCATAAAACCTGTTGCTGCCAATAACCAATTGAACGTCAAACTACCAAAAATCACAGCCAAAGGAGGAATGAGATAAATCAGTGTCATCCCCAACAAAGTTCCCAGCAAAAGCAATGGAGAATAGTTCAACTGGGTAAAAGCAGTCCGGGCTACCATATCCCAAATAGTATCAAGAGTTGGATAGGGTCGCAAGCTACGAGTCAAAGCGCTCAATCCCAGCCAGATGCGCCCGTGAGGGGAAGAGCCTCCTCCCTTAACCGCCATACCCAAGGCACAGTCATCAATTAAAGCTTGGCGAACGACTTGAATACCACCAATTCGAGCTAAAGCTTCAGGGCGAATTAGGATACAGCCTCCGGCAGCAGCTGCAGTGACTTTACTGGGATCGTTAACCCAACGAAATGGGTAAAGTTTCTGAAAGAAAAAGACGAAAGCGGGGATCAATAATTGCTCCCAAAAACTTTCACACCTAAGTTTAACCATAACTGAAACAAGATCTAAATCTTCCTGCAAAGCTTTAGTTACCAGTCGGCGGAGATTGCTAACATCATGCTCAATATCTGCATCTGTCAGTAAAAGATACTTTGGTGCTTCTGTTGACGTGTTAGTCAGTGTTTCTACTGCCTTAATTCCTTGTTCAATTGCCCAAAGTTTGCCCGTCCAACCTGGCGGTAGCGTTTCTGCTGCCAGGATATGCAGTTGCTCCTCTTTCGCTAACTCTTGTGCTGTTTCTTGTGCAACTTTACTAGTGCCATCCGTACTACCATCGTCTACTAAAAATATATTGAAGCAGCCGGGATAGTCTTGAACGAGGAGCGATCGCAGAGTGATGGGCAACAATTCAGCTTCATTGCGTGCTGGAATCACCGCACAAACAGCAGGAAAATCTGTTAATTTTGTTTCTCCCACTTCTAATTGCTCATCTACCCGCCAAAATTGCCCTCGCAAACTGAGTAATCCTATCCAAATTGTTAACGATAAAAGCGTTAAACCTAATTCAATTTCACTCATAGTTTTAAGAATTTACGCATTGGGGGGGGCGAACAGCCGTTCGCCCCTACTGTATTTTTTGAGACGAGTCGAACCGTATTACTAGGTGTTCTAATTGAGCGCCCCTACGTAAAGGTTAGCGTTTGGTTGGAATATTGGGAAAACTAAATATAAGAATAGTTAATGCAATGATTCATATGGAATATAACCCGGAAATACACCATCGTACTTCTATCAGACTGAAAGGATATGACTATTCTTCTGATGGGGCTTATTTTGTGACAATTTGCACCTATCAACGAGAATGTTTATTCGGTGAAATTGTTGATGGCAAGATGTTGTTGAACGAATATGGAAAAATTATAGCTTCAAAATGGGAGCAGTCTTCAACAATTCGCCAAGAAATTGAATTAGACGAATGGATAGTAATGCCCAACCATTTTCACGGAATAATTTTCATCACCAACCAACCATCTGTAGGGGCGAACGGCTGTTCGCCCCTACAGATGGTTGTTCGCCCTCATACGGCTGTTCGCCCTCATACGCCGATTCGCCCCCATCCAGCTCTTCGCCAATCGCCAAAAAACCCCACCAAGGTATACCGCCACCCATGAAATCCCGCTCGCTGTCGTCATTGATTGCAGGATTCAAATCCGCTACCACTACACACATAAATACAATCCGTAATGCAGCTGGTACACCTGTATGGCAGCGAAATTATTACGAACGCATCATTCGCAATGAATATTCACTAGAAAAAATTCGTCAATATGTCGAAAAAAATCCAACTTCTTGGGAACGAGATCAACTACATCCCCTAAGTTCATCAAAAGAAAAACACCAAAAACCATCAATCCCGCAGGGGCGAACGGCTGTTCGCCCTCATCCAGACGTTCGCCCTCATCCAGACATTCGCCCTCATCCAGACGTTCGCCTGCTAATTCAGACTTGCACGCAACCTCACGGTGTTGGAAACAAAACACTCTTAATTAACGACTTGAATTTTGATCAAGTATGAGAAAATACTTTTCTAACTCCTTGCCGCATCCAAACTATTGTTGAGGTTGAGTCGTAATTTCATGCAAACTCAAGACAAATCAGTAACGTCAAAAGTCGCAGCAGCGATCGCAGCCAGCCAAAACCATTTTTTTTCTATTCAAAATCCAGCAGGATACTGGTGGTCGGAGTTAGAATCCAATGTTACCATCACTGCGGAAGTTGTCCTCCTGCATAAAATTTGGGGAACAGACCGAGAAAGACCCCTGCATAAAGTAGAATTTTACCTGCGTTCTCAACAACGGGAACACGGAGGCTGGGAGCTTTTCTACGGTGATGGTGGAGAAATCAGCACTTCGGTAGAGGCATACATGGCGCTGAAACTGCTGGGTGTACCAGCATCTGATCCGGCAATGGTAAAGGCAAGGAATTTTATCATAGCACGAGGCGGGATCAGTAAAACTCGTATTTTTACTAAGTTACACCTAGCTTTGATTGGCTGTTACGACTGGCGAGGTCTTCCTTCTCTTCCACCTTGGGTGATGTTATTGCCTTCGGCTTTTTTTGTGAACATTTACGAACTGTCTAGCTGGGCAAGGTCAAGCACTGTGCCACTGCTGATTGTATTTGACAAGAAACCTGTTTATCAGCTTAGCCAAAATATAACGTTGAACGAGCTGTATGCAGAAGGAACGGAAGTTTCGTATGAATTGCCACGCCAGAATGATTGGAGTGATTTGTTTATTCTGCTGGACAAAGCCTTTAAGTTAGCAAAAAAGCTGAACTTAGTTCCTTTCCGTTCCGAAGGGATTAAAGCTGCAGAAAAATGGATTTTGGAACGGCAGGAAGCCACAGGTGACTGGGGTGGAATTATTCCGGCAATGCTAAATTCGCTGTTAGCTTTACGCTGTCTGGATTATGATGCCGCAGATCCCATTGTACACAGAGGACTACAGGCAGTTGATAATTTTGCCATTGAAACAAAAGATACATACAGAATACAGCCTTGTGTTTCTCCAGTGTGGGATACGGCTTGGGTAATGCGATCGCTCGTAGAGTCGGGCTTAGATCCAGATCATCCGACAATAGTACGAGCAGGAGAATGGTTGTTAAGCAAGCAAATTTTGGATTACGGCGATTGGAGTGTGAAAAATCGTCAAGGAGAACCAGGCGCTTGGGCATTTGAGTTTGAAAATAGATTTTATCCAGATGTAGACGACACGGCTGTCGTCGTCATGGCTTTAGATGCTGTGAAACTCCCCAATGAAAAACTTAAGCTTGCGGCGATCGCTCGTGCTGTAAAATGGATTGCATCTATGCAGTGTAAACCAGGCGGTTGGGCGGCCTTTGACTTGGACAACGACCAAGACTGGCTAAACTCAATCCCCTATGCCGATCTCAAAGCCATGATTGACCCCAATACGGCTGATGTTACAGCTAGGGTGTTAGAAATGCTGGGGAGTTGTCAGCTGTCAATCGCTCCTCAGAACCTTGAGCGATCGCTTGCTTATCTGTTACACGAGCAAGAAACTGAAGGTTGCTGGTTTGGTCGTTGGGGAGTAAACTACATTTATGGAACGAGTGGAGTTCTTTCCGCTTTATCCGTAATTGCCCCAGAGAAGACGCGACTCAATATAGAACGGGGTACGGCTTGGTTAGTCAGTTGTCAAAACCCAGATGGCGGTTGGGGTGAAACTTGCAAGAGCTACAATAACCCAAATCTTAAAGGAATCGGACCTAGTACTGCATCACAAACAGCTTGGGCAATTCTGGGCTTAATAGACGCAGGCAAGGCAACTGGCACTTCAGCTGAATTAGCCATCCTTCGGGGAGTCAACTATCTCCTAGAAACTCAGCACTCGGATGGGACTTGGAATGAGGCAGAATTCACAGGTACTGGCTTTCCCTGTCATTTTTACCTAAAATATCACCTCTACCAACAGTACTTTCCTTTATTAGCTCTTAGTCGCTATCAAGCTTTATCAGCCTCTTGGTAATCTGTCAAACATAGCTGAATGCTTAAATTATATCATGTCCGTTTAATTAGTCAGAATTCTTATCGCTGAACCCCACCCCCAACCC
>JAQYWN010000374.1 GCA_029379265.1 Rhizonema sp. NSF051 | reverse complement strand
TGGATGCTACCGATACAGATGAACGTCGTATAAGACTAGTCAAACCATACAATTCTGATTTAGGAAATAGACGCGTAAATTTATAGCAATTAATAGCACTTTTGTACTGCTCGTTGCCAGATAAATTGATTTGGAGTAACTCATAAGTTAAGTTTGAAGGTAGAACAAAACGAGAAGTTTAAAGTATTAAAAATTATATCTATCAAATCGCCAATAAAAATCGTCGTTCAAGCAAATCTATTTTCGCACGACCATACATTTGTCGCTTCAACATTTTCAGTCGGTTGATATGTCCTTCAACTGGACCATTGCTAATTGACATTGTTACACCTGCTTTAACGGCGTCATAGTCTTCACGCAGACTTTGAGCAAAACGACGAAAAGGAGAAAGAGTGCTGCAATCTGCCTGCTTCTGCCCTCAGCATAGCTGCCTTGCCTCAACGAAAGATCACCAAAATTGGACAAGAACCCTTCTTTCTGAAGGTCGCTCTGAGTCCCACGAATATAAATCATTGTGGTGTCAAGAGAATCATGTCCCATGATCTGAGCAAGTCGGTGTAGCGGCACAACTTGAGCCATCCGATATCCAAAACGATGACGCAAATCATGTGGACTAACATCAGTGAGCGAGGCTATATGGGCATACTTTTTAACTAAGTAACCCAAGGCTCGTTCAGTCAGCGCCTCGCCCGTTTTCTCTGAAACAAACAGATAATTGGCATCAAGTGTCTGAGTTTTGATATACACTGTCAGTATCGCTCTAGCTGTCGCATTCAACGGCACTTCTCGGAATTTGTTGCGTTTGCCGTATACCTGTAGGATGCCACTACGTTTTCCCAAATGAACCTGTTCGGGATGAAGTTTGCAAACTTCTTGGGCACGCAATCCAGTATGAAGCATCAGCACAATTATTGTTTGGTCTCTCAGGTTCCCAAAATTCGTGACAGCCGCGACCAAGGCAGATTCTTCTACATTACTTAGATGACGTGGTGGAGAATCAACTTTTGGGATCAACTTCACAGCAGCAGCAGGGTTATTGTCAATTAATCCTATCTCGGTCACCCAAGCATCAAATTGCTTACTGCTGCTGCGTTGGAATTTCTATCGAAAATTCTGTTCCTACATCTTGCTGTGAATTACATTTAAAAACACCACCGTGCTTATTCACAATAATTTGATAACTGATTGATAGTCCCAAACCAGTACCCTTACCTACTGGTTTAGTTGTGAAAAATGGATCAAACACTCGTCCAAGAAAATCTGTTGGTATTCCCACACCATTGTCGGTAATACGAATCAATATGCGGTTATAGTTTAGAACTTCTGTGCGAATGTGAATCTGGGGATTTGGTATTTGATATTGGCAGTTCTCTCCATTCCCCGATCTGTTAACTCTCTCACTTAGGGCATCGATCGCATTACTTAAAACATTCATAAACACTTGATTAAGTTGTCCGGGATAGCACTCAACTAAGGGTAGTTTGCCGTATTCTTTAATTAACTTAATCTCTGGACTGTTGGGAATTTCCTTCAAACGATGCTGTAAAATGTCTAAAGTACTATCAATGCCCTCGTGAATATTCACTGGCTTCATCTCAGCTTCATCAAGCCTAGAGAAATTTCGTAAAGACAAGACTATTTGCCGGATGCGATCTGTCCCTATCGTCATTGAGGACAGTATCTTTGATAAATCTTCAACGATAAAGTTAAAATCGATTTCTTTGATTAGCTTAAGAAGATGAGAACTAGGGTTGGGGCAATCCTGCTGATATAACGCCAATATTTTAAGTAAGTTATCAGTATATTCATTAATATGACTAAGGTTGCCATAGATAAAGTTTACAGGATTGTTAATTTCATGAGCAATACCTGCCACCAGTTGACCCAATGAGGACATTTTTTCGGTTTGGATCAGTTGGGTTTGAGTTTGTTGTAAGTGATGTAAAGTCTGAGCTAATTGTTCTGCTTGTTGCCTAGTTTGAGTAAGTAATTCAGCTTGTTGTAATCCCACCCCAATTTGGGAAGCAATTTGACTCATGAAACTAATTTGAGACACCTCCCAGTGACGGGGTTGAGAGTGCTGATAAGCTGCTAGCAAACCCCAAAGTTTTTGTCCAACAAAAATGGGAGTTATGACATAAGCTCTGATGTGGAATTGCTCCAAATTCTGGATATAACACTTTGAGTGAGCTAGTTTACTGAAACATCTTTTACACCCTGCGTAGATAGCTTTGATATTACCAGTAAGTTTCAAGAATATTTCACAGAAGTAAAAGACCCAAGAGCAGAAAGGACGAGATGGCATTTACTTACTGATATCATCACCATTTCCATTTTGGCAGTCATCGCCGGCGCTCAAGGTTGGGAAGATATTGAGGAGTATGGGCGGTAGGAAAAAGAATGGTTGGAAACATTTTTAGAACTACCGTTTGGAATCCCCAGCCCCGATACTTTTAGAAGAGTGTTTGAGAGAATTAACCCCAAAGAATTTGAGCAATGTTTTCAGGTGTGGATACTATCACTAGTTGAGAAGTTAGGAGTAGAAGTAGTTGCTATAGATGGCAAAGCTCTCAAAGGCTCATATGACCGAAAATCCCAACTGAAAGCTTTACATATGGTTAGTGCCTGGTCAAAAGAACATCGTTTGGTCTTGGGACAAGCGAAGGTTCATGCTAAATCGAACGAAATCACGGCAATTCCAGCACTTTTAGAAATGCTGGACTTATCTGGCTGCATCATTACTATTGATGCAATGGGTACACAGAAATCGATCGCCAAAAAAATCATAGAAGCTGATGCCGATTATGTTTTGAGCCTCAAAGATAATCAGACGCTCGAAGACTCGCTAACGCTACGCTATCCTACACTGCACCAACAAGTGAAGAATTGGTTTGAAACTTCCCTATCTCTTGGATTTAAAAATGTTGAGGTGAATATTAGTCAGCGGGTAGAAAAGGGGCATCACCGAATCGAAAATCGGAAAGTTTACACTGTGCCAGTCTCACAAATTCCTACACTTTATGAACAAAACGATTGCGTAGGGCGATCCTATAGGTAGCGTAGGGCGATTCTAGAAAAATTGTCTACCATGCTCAAAGCTTTATGTAGTATGTATTTTAGGATTTTTCTTCTCAATAAGATGAGTAGACAGACAATTTATCAATAGTTTCAGCTATTTGCTTATTGAGAATAACGGGATAAGGAAAGAGCTAAACAGCCCCAAACCTTTCACTCTTCGGGGTTTGGGGCTGTTTATTTAAGTCTGATGTAAGGATTAGTTTAAAAAAAACTGTTACCCGATTCTAGAAAATTAGATGAGTAGACAGAATGTAAGGTGATTCTAGGGAGAGTAGACAAGTAGACAGACGTGGGCGCAGTTTTAATCGTTCATAACTTGGTTTAATTCTTGCGCTAACCACTCCCAAAGCAGTTTTAGATGAATGGGTTGAATCTTACGGGTTCCATTGATCCACTTGCCAGGAAGCGATTTTTGCAAGCCCATCCGCTCTGCTAGATGCGATTTAGTCCATCCTCTTAGCTTCAAAGCTTCTGACAAAGCCCATCCAGGAATTAGTTTCTGGCTATCTTCACTGGCTAGGGTTTTTTGCTTGTTAGGGTGCGAATGCTTACTCTCGGTGAGTACAGTTTTAAGCTCTGCCTCAGAGTAAGACTTGGGCTTACTAATTGGAAGTGTAGGAGCGTTAATCGCTTCTAGCTTTTCCTGAATTTTTACCGTAGGTTTGATAATTACTTTGGCTTCTAGCCAAATATCTAGCCATTTGTCCGGTCGTCGCTTACCTTCTATGTGTTTATCATCTGGTATAGTCCAAATAGGTTGGATTGATTCGGGGTAAGTAACTGGTTCAAAACTAATTTGCCAACCTAAATCCTGTAGAATTAGTAGGGCATTATCCCACTGTTCAATCAGTTCCTTTCTTTTATAACGATTACTCTTACTCTGAAGCTCCTGTAATTGAATCTCTGAAAGATATCCTATCCGCTTTAGTAGTGTTCCTACCTTGTATTCCCCATCAATTTTAATTCTGCTCATTATGGTTAGGAATACTGCTAGCTTTGCAGCCATCGGATTTTGATAGGGATTGATTTGCAGAGTGCTTTTAGCTAAAAGTCCGTACTCATACAGTGAGCGGTAGTTTTCTAAATCCTGAAACGGTCGAACCCAGTCATTAGCCCCAACCGTGATGAATAACTCTGTAGGCTCGTCAGTCTCATTGTTAACTTTATTAGGTTGATTATGTTCCACTGTTGGAGATACGTCTCCTTCATATCTCAGCTTCAACCGCCACATAGCTTGAATCTCGGCTGAATACTTCATCCGCTTTAGATCGAGTTCATTAATGGTGATACTCAGGTGGGCTACTTGCAGTGCTAGATGTCCGAGTTTTTTCAGCTTATTACCCAAACATAAATCAGTTCTATTACTCCAACCAAAAGTTTTAATTAAATCAGTCCCTTTGATGGTAAATGCACCTGACCAAGGTTGATCTAAATCCGTGGCGCAAGACGCAAAAACTAAAAACATATATGCAACTTCTGGGTTAAACTTCTGAATAATCTCCCAGGCTGCATTCCCGGCTACAAGTTCTATTCTGTTGGTTTCCGGGTTTTCTTTAATGATGTTGTGTTCTATGAAACCTTGACCAAAAAAGCGCCGAAAGCAAGGAACACCCTCAATACCATCCCAAAGGGTTTTTCCTAAACAAGCTTGCGCTCCTGATAAGTAAGGGTGAGAAGTCATTACGGGAGCATCATCAGTTGTTTGAAATAATGGTGGTTTGGTCACGGGGGCTGGTTTTTTGGCAAGCCCTACTAGTGAGCATAAATCCTCTACAGAGGAGCTTTTATAATTAATTTTTATGCAATCGCTGTTAGCCATAAAATTATTTGGAAATCATCTTTTACACCTGACTCCGCCCATATTAGCTAAGTGTTAATGCTGATGGTGTTGTAACCAACGTTGCGATCGAGTTGACTGACAGACCAATGTACGCTCTTTGAGCCGTCGCTCTCGAAGGGTAGCGACGTAGATTCTTGGTTCGCTTACTTATCACTCCTGCCTGTTGCTGGTGGGGGATATTTCTCTGGATATTTTGCTCGTACAGATTGTTCTACAAGAAATGCAGCTAAGTTTGCTGTTGGTCTACCTTCCAGTTCAGCCCATCGAGCCAGGTCTTCATATATTACATCTGGTAACACAATAGTAGTCTTTTTACTCATTTCCGCAATTGACATATTATTCATGCTCATCTTATCCCTCAGTAAGCCTATATAACCGTGATGCCATCTTATAAGAAGCTTTAAGCTGGCAATTCTATGCTAGCATTGCGGTGTGCAATAAAAACAGCAACGCTATAGAACATCAACAGGTCTACACAACTCCAGAGGCAGCAAGGGAAACGGGCATACCAGAGGGGACTATCCGCTGCTGGTTAAGCAGGCAAGGATTTGTAATTGCCTGTCATATCAATACTTACTTCTTCTATTTGTTCTAGAACTTTTTCTCCCCACTTTTTCATAGCTTTTTCGATTTCAATTTGTTTTCTTTCTTTTACTAACCCTATCAATTTACCGCATTGGTCCCTAAAAAATGGGGCAGGCTTAAAGCCCCACGATTGATCGTTGGGGTAGACAGATTGATAGAAAAAGCCTGCCCCATTTTTTCTCGTGTTGACCCCGTGACCTGAATCTATATCTACTAGCACGACAATAAATTTTCCTTGCCCTTTTACGTAGGAACGGAGAGAAGGAAATCTCCGGAGAGGAAAGCCTCTCAGTCACATAGCGCGGATGCGCCTGATACACGACTTACACGTCGCACGCCCCTGGTGACAGCAACAGTCACACTACCCCTTACTGGTAGAGAAGACACTTGTTTTATAGGTAGTAGTACAATTGAACTCAAAGTACAGCCCTTTGTTGACCCCAACCCTTTCCTTGAATTAACTTTCAGCACAGTCATTGCTGCAAAACTGGCGATCGCAGAATATTTAGCACGCCCATTAGCTAAACTCACGTCCGAGCAGATGGCTTATATTGATAGGATTTGCACCAACACTTTGGATAAGCGGGAGGTGATGAAACAAGTTCGAGATTTTTTCAACCCCTTAGCAGGTACGAACAATGCTGAGTGATGTTATGAATTATTTTGGTCTCAAACGTACTTTGGACCATGTGGGTTTTTTTGAGACTGAAGAACAGACAAATTTATTTAAGAACGATTAGCTCCAAGTCAGGCAAGGTCGCTTGATTGCCGTCACAGGTGTTGTTGGTTGCGGTAAAACACCCAGTGCGTTGCCCGCAGGCTTCAGGGGTATCGCCGTATCGCCACATCCTCAAGAGCGCAGTTGACAACTTTGGTACTACTCCACCTCACGCGCAATGTTTCAAATTTCAACCACTGTAGCTGTCCCAACTGCCCGACACTCGCTCTGGTTGTGCCATCGGTCGTTTCCAATAGCATAACTTAAGTATCCAGCTAAGTGCATTACAGTTCTGCTGACTGGTACAATGAAAAAAATGAACAAAAATTGTGAATGTTTTTGACCTTACTAGTTTTTACTGGTGAGGTTTTTGATTTTAACACGCGAATTTCTCCAGCGTCACGCTCATGTGATTTCACAGTCGGGCAGTTGAGTAGTGGGGCTTGAGTGCGCCGTCGGCGGTTTGTGCGATGCCCATGGCAACGGCTAATCAGCGATCGCCACACAACCACACCGCCACTATTTTTGGCTAATGGTGTTAGCAAGAGTCGTCTTACGGGAATTATAAGAGTTTATGGTGACGGTATTGCCTCAGCTTCCGCCAACTGTCCCACATTTCCTCCATAGGCGATCGCCACAGACCAAATTCTCACTGATAGTTGGCTTATCAGTACCCGGTATATTGTGGACGTTGCACCGTTCTCAGTTTCTGTGCTATAGTCTCACGCTGATAACCTCTGGTTAACAGGCGGGCTTCTTGCCTTAACCCTGTATCTGTTCCGAGTCTCCCTAGAGCATGCCATCGGAACTTCCCTCTTTCTCTCTAGAAACACCAGGAAGCCATC
This sequence comes from Rhizonema sp. NSF051, assembly GCA_029379265.1. Lineage (GTDB taxonomy): Bacteria > Cyanobacteriota > Cyanobacteriia > Cyanobacteriales > Nostocaceae > Rhizonema. The sequence continues at coordinate 587 of JAQYWN010000374.1, read as the reverse complement.
TAAGCGACAAATACCCCGCTAACTGCTTAAAGCGGCTTACAGGGCATTCTGGAATGGGTGAGTGTGGTTTATTGTCGGTGGTGGGTGTGTGACTGTGATGCCTGTAGGCGGTGTGGCGGTGTGGCGGTGTGACGGTGTGACGGTGTGACGGTGTCGGCGGTGTGGCGGTGTGGCGGTGTGGCAGTGTGACTGTGACGGTCGGCGGTGTGGCAGTGTATGTGGCACGCCCACTCACACAGGGGCGACTTGGTAGTGGTGATGGTTCAATAGAGAATAAACAAACATTCCCCGCTACCAGAGAGTAGTCGGGGAATGGATCTCAAAGATCGTTAATGACCATTCTCAATATCTCATTCATTTTCCAATATCATTCTCAGGACGTCTTCAGTATTTGTTCAGATATCAGGGATTGCTTACTTGCAGTGATGTGTGTGACAACGACAGTGTGACAGTGTGATGGTGTGTTGACTGCTTGGACTACCTCGTGCGGCTAGGAGCAAGACCTTAGAAATCAGCCAATGGCACAAGTAAGCCAATACGGTTCAGTTAAGGCTAAAAGTCATGTAAATTAGGCATTGTTCCCAAGA